>NZ_JBPUGH010000005.1:0-65549 GCF_051548005.1 Curtobacterium flaccumfaciens
GACCCGTCCCACCCGGGGTGCACGTCCTGGAGCACCTCGAGGTCGCTGTCGACGGTCAGCTCGGTGACCAGTGCGAGGTGCGAGGGCAGGAGGTCGAGGTCGTCGTAGTACTCGCGTGCCCGGTCGTCCTGCCCGTCGACGCCGAGGTCCTCGTCGTTCTCATCCTCGGCATCGCCGTCGTACGGCTCGAGCACGCCGAGGTCGTAGCAGAGCACGTCGAGCACGAGCAGCTTCGCGGCGAAGTCGGCGAACTCGACGGGTTCTTCGGTGGTGTTCGTCTCGGCGTCCATGGACCGGAGCGTAGCGATCAGCTCCCGAGCACGTGCCCGATCGGCGTGGGTCGCGCAGGACACGGGCGTGTTGCGGTCACCGGAGAGAACCCTGTGAGACTGGACAGAATGGTGTCCCCCGGAAGATGGTGGGGCATGGCCACCACCACGAAGGACCGCCCCGCCGGCGAGCAGACCGAGCTCCGGCGGGTCATCGGTCCGAAACTCCTGCTGCTGTTCATCGTCGGCGACATCCTCGGCACGGGTGTCTACGCGCTCACCGGTCAGGTCGCGGCGGAGGTGGGCGGAGCGGCGTGGCTCCCCTTCCTCATCGCGTTCGCGGTGGCGCTCCTGACGGCGTTCTCGTACCTCGAGCTCGTCACGAAGTACCCGCAGACCGCCGGCGCCGCCCTCTACGTCCACAAGGCGTTCGGCATCCACTTCCTCACGTTCATCGTCACCTTCATCGTGATGTGCTCCGGGATCACCTCGGCGTCGACGGCGTCCCGGGCGTTCGCGGCGAACCTCGGCGCCGGGTTCGGCCTCGAGCTGCCGAACGCGGTCGTGATGCTCATCGGCATGGGCTTCATGCTGCTGGTGATGGCCGTGAACTTCCGCGGGGTCAGCGAGAGCGTGAAGACGAACGTCGTGCTGACGCTCGTGGAGCTGTCCGGTCTCGTCATGGTCATCCTGATCGGGTTCTGGGCGATCGCCGGCGGCAACGCAGACTTCTCGCGCGTCGTGATGTTCGACACCCCGGAGGACAAGACGCTGCTCCTCTCGATCTCCACCGCGACGTCGCTCGCCTTCTTCGCGATGGTCGGCTTCGAGGACTCGGTGAACATGGCCGAGGAGACGAAGGACCCGTCACGGATCTTCCCCAAGGTGATGCTCACGGGCCTGGGCATCACCGCCGTCATCTACGTGCTCGTGTCGATCTGCGCCGTCGCCGTCGTGCCGATCGGTGAGCTCGCCGGCAACGAGACCCCCCTCGTGACCGTCGTGCAGACCGCCGCGCCGGGCTTCCCGATCGCGGCACTGCTGCCGTTCATCTCGATGTTCGCGGTCGCCAACACCGCGCTGATCAACATGATGATGGCCTCGCGCCTGCTCTACGGCATGAGCAAGCAGGGTGTCCTCCCCGGGTTCCTCTCCCGCGTCTCCCCCGCCCGACGCACGCCGTCGACCGCGATCGTCTTCACGACGCTCATCTCGCTCGCCCTCATCGGCTGGGTGTCGCTCAACCCGGACTCCCCGATCGTCGTGGTGCTCGGTGGGACGACGTCACTGCTGCTCCTCTCGGTGTTCGCGGTCGTCAACCTGTCGGTGCTCGTGCTCCGGCGTGACCGGGTCGACCACCGGCACTTCCGGGCGGGCGTGGTCATCCCCGTGATCGGTGTGGTGACGTGCGTCTGGCTCGTCCTGCCGTGGTCGTCCGGTCGTGATCCGCAGCAGTACGAGATCGCCGGCGGCCTGCTCGCGCTCGGCATCGTGCTCTGGCTCGTGACGTGGTTCACGCACGGGCGCAAGCAGGCCGAGAAGGCGCCGACCGGACTCGTGACCGAGCCCACGGCCGTGCAGCGCGACCGGGACGCGTCCGACAACCGAGACGCGTGATGGACAGCGTCGATCTGATCTTCGCGATCTCCATCGGGATGGTCGTGGTGTCCGCCGGCGCTGCCGCGGGCTGGTTCCGGCGACGCCGCGACGAGTGACCTGACGCGGGACGGACGACACCCGATCGGGCGGGAGCGGTTCTCCAGGAGGTGCACGTACCCTCGTCATGCTCCGAACCGCCCCGCCCGAGAGGACCCCGCCATGCGCCGCGCTGGCATCACGATCGCGTCGGTGTTCGGCGCGGGCGTCGTCGCTGCGGTCATCGGCGTCGTGGTGCTCGTCGTCGTCGCGGTGAACTCGTTGTCCGGCGCCGCCCGCTCCGCCGAGGTGGCCGCACCCACCTGTCCCGCGGCAGCCACCAAGACCGTCGGTGGCATCGCCGTTCCGGCCGGTCCGATCGCGGGCTTCTGCCAGGACCGCCTGGTGAACGCCGCGGCGGTGATCCAGGCGGCGAAGGCGCTCGGCATCGGGCCGCACACCCAAGCCGTCGGGGTGATGACCGCGATCGGCGAGTCGAGCCTCGTGAACCTCGACCACGGAGACGCCGCCGGACCGGACAGCCGCGGGCTCTTCCAGCAGCGTGACAACGGCGCGTGGGGCACCTACGAGCAGCGGATGGACCCGTACACGGCCGCGTCGATGTTCTACGCGAAGCTCGTGAAGGTCCCCGGCTGGAAGACGATGACCCCGACCCAGATGGCCCACGCCGTGCAGATCAACTCGGACCCGGACCACTACGCGAAGTTCTGGCCGGAGGCGAAGGCGGTCGTCGAGGGCCTGACCGGCGAGACCGTCCCCGACACCGCACCGCAGACCTGACACCGCACCGCACTTGACCCGGCGCCGCAGGGCTGACGCGGCCCCGCGGAGCCGAGGTCCTCACCGCCACGCTGCTCGTCACGCTGCCGCCTCGTCGAGCTCGAGCATCTCCACACCCCGGTCGTGCACGATGACCTGCCCGCGGAGCCGCACGTGCCGCTCCCCGAACGAGCACGCGACCGCGTCCACCCACTCCCAGTCGACGGCGTGCGCCTGGTCGTTGCCGGGCCGCTCCCACACGACCACGACGTCGTCCGCGCCGACCTGGTCGGTGACGTCGGCGATGAGCGCCGCGAAGTCGTCCACGTGCTCGTCCGGCTGGTAGGGCAGTTCGGAGACGGGCAGGAGCAACGGGATGGGCACGCCGCGCTCGGCGAGGAAGACGACCCAGCACTGCCGGGTCAGCGGGCGACCGATGAGCGTGCGGACGAGGTCGAGGACGTCGCCGTCGGTCCGGACGGGTTCATCGGTGAGGCGGTCGATCATGTCGGTGTCTGGCATGCCCCCAGCGTCCCGCCAGAGCGCGCGTCAGCCAGGCACGGAACGGGCATCTGTGGAGAAGCCGACCGCCAGGCGAGCCCGTGCAGGAACCGATCAGATCCCGCGCGTGACCGCTGCGTCCACCAGCAGCCGGCAGGCGAAGAACACCACGACGATCGCCGTGATGCCCACGACCGGGACCGGCCACGCCACCCGACGGCGGGCCATCCGGAACACCGCCCACACGATCGCGACCAGCGCGACGAGGCCGACGAGCACGGGACCGACGTACACCACCGCGCCCCCGAGCGCCGCGTTGCAGCTGTTCCCCGGGGCGTTGCACGACCCGAACGCCAGGGAGAGGAAGACGACCGCCCACCCCGCGACGACGGCCTCGAGTGCCAGGCCGACCAACAACACGACCGAGGCGACCACGTCTGCGACACGACGGCCACCTGTCAGGGGGTGCCGTGCCTCCCGGCCGGTGGGAGCGACCGACGAGCCGGCCCCGTCCGCCGACGAGCCGGCCCCGTCCACCGACGAGCCGGCCCCGTCCACCGACGAGCCCGGGTCGGGGCTGCGCGCTGCCGAGGCCATGGTGGTCACGACGCGGTCCGCGACACCGACGCAGGCCGCTGCCCGCGGGTCGACCAGAGCGCGGCGGCGATCAGCAGGGGCTGTCCGAACAGGCGGCCGATGCGCTTGGCGTCGGTGTCGAGGCCGAACGCCGACCGACGGTTCAACCACTGCGCGACGTTGCCGGGGAACACGGCCACGAAGAACCACGCGGCGACGGTGCCGACGCGACGACGGGCCGATCGGGGCGCGAGCAGGAACGCCGAGCCGAGGCCGATCTCCGCCACGCCGGAGCCGAGCACCACGGCGTCCGTGTCGAGCGGGAGCGACTCGGGCACCTGGGCGCGGAAGTCCTCCCGGGCGAACGTCAGGTGCGAGACGCCGGCGAACACGAGGAAGAGTCCCAGCAGGACCCGGAGGAAGGAGCGCATGCCTCCATCGTGCTCGTCGGGCAGCCCGGACGCTCGGCGACCGGCGGGAGTCGGACACATCCGGCGAGCGCGAGGACGGCGGGCGGGTCGCTCCCGGCGTCGGTACGGTCGGGTGCATGGCTGCTGTCGCCCGGGACCACGAGCCGCCCGGAGTCCTCGCGACCGTGGCCGTCGTCCTCGCGCCGGTGTCGTTCTACCTCGGCCTGTTCCTGCCGGCGGAGGGCACGGGCAAGCACCTCGTGCTCGGCACCGTCTTCGGGGTCGTCGGCGTCCTGTGCGCGTGGCGGGCGATCCGCATCGCCGGGCGGCGGCGGGCGGTCCGGGTGTGGTCCTGGCTCGGGGGCGTCGTGTGCCTGCTCGGACTCGTGATGCTCTACTGGCAGGTCCTCGTGCTCGTCACCGGCGGCGCGTTCCCGCCGCCGTTCTGGTCGCCGTACGCGAACCGCTGACGGGGCAGGGCGCGCAAGGCGAGGCCGCGGCGGCGGGAGCGCGGGCGAAACCTGGGCGCCGCGCGCACTGTCGCTTCCGCGAGAGCGACAGAACGCCGCCGTGCGACAGCCAAGATCTGTCGCTTTCCCGGGGTGGTCGGCGCGCTCTCCTCGAGATCTGTCGCTTGGGCGTGGCGCCCCGCGCCCGACGCGCCCACCCACCGGCCGGGAGGCACGGGTCGGGTCCGCACCGCGCCTCCAGGCCGTCCCGTGGTCACCACGCGGGCACGCGGCCGCCTGAGCCTGCAGCTCACGCTGACGCGCGATACGCGCGCCCGCGTCCGGTCACCAGCCGAAGGTGCCGGCTCCGCCCTTGAACGGGCCGACGACCTCCGAGGTGATCCAGCCGCCGTAGAAGTCCCCTTCCTGCGCCTGGACGACCTCGCCACCGACCTCGCACGAGTCCATCGCCGAGGGGTAGATCGCGACCCGGTCCCGGAGCTGCTCGTAGCCCGGCTCCGGGGTCGGGTAGTTCCACGCCGCCCGAGGGGCCACGACGCCGCCACCCCGGACGTCGAAGTACCGCGCACGCCCCTTGAACTCGCACATGCTCGATCCGTCGGCCGGCGCGAGCGTCCCGTCCGCGAGGTCGGCGACGGGCAGGTAGTACACCGGCGGGTGCGAGGTCTCGAGGACCCGCACGGCGTCGGTCGTGTCCGCGATCACTTCCCCGCCGAGCCGCACGACGACACGTTTCGAGACGGCCTCGACAGCGGGTGGGCGCGGGTAGTCCCACACCGACTCCTGGCCCGGCCCCGGTTCGATCCGCTCTGGTCTGCGCATGTGCCCGTTCTACCGCCGTCGGTCCGGAGTCCGCCGAGAGACGACGGACCGGAGTCCGCCGGGCGGTGGCGGGCCTCCGTCGATGGGTGCAGAGTGGGCGGATGACATCGACGTCACCACGCGCGACCCTGTTCCGCCGCAAGCCCATCGACACGATCGAGGACGAAGCCGGCGGCGAGGGTGGCCTCAAGCGGCACCTCGGTCTCTGGCAGCTCACCGCGATCGGCATCGGCGGGATCATCGGCGCGGGCATCTTCACCCTCGCCGGCACCGTCGCGCACGGGGTCGCCGGCCCCGCGGTGCTCATCTCGTTCCTCGTCGCCGGTGTCGCGAGTGCCGCGGCAGCGCTGTCGTACGCCGAGTTCGCCGGGATGATCCCGAAGGCCGGCAGCGCCTACACGTACGGGTACGCGGTGCTCGGCGAGATCGTCGGGTGGTTCATCGGCTGGGACCTGCTGCTCGAGTACACAGCGATCGTGGCCGTCGTCGCGATCGGGATCTCGGGGTACGTCGGGTTCCTCGTCGGCCAGTTCGGCGTCGACCTGCCCGCCTGGATGCTCGGGGCGCCCGGCACCGGGGACGGGCACGTGATCGACGTGTTCGCGATCGTCCTGTGCCTGCTGACGGCGTTCGTCCTGACCCGGGGCATCCGGAGCGCCGCGCGGTTCGAGCTCGTCGCGGTCGGCATCAAGGTCGGGCTCGTCGTGCTCATCGTCGTGCTCGGCGTGTTCCACATCAACAGCGCGAACTACCAGCCGTACTTCCCGTTCGGGTTCGGCGGGGTGATGACCGGTGCCGCGACGGTGTTCTTCGCCGTGTTCGGCTACGACGCCATGTCCACCGCCGCCGAGGAGTCGGTCGACGCCCGGAAGCACATGCCGAAGGCGATCCTGTTGTCGCTCGGCATCGCGATGGTGCTCTACGTCCTCGCGACGCTGGTGCTCACCGGCATGCAGAAGTACACGGACATCGACCCCGCCTCCGGGTTCTCGTCGGCGTTCGCGTCGGTCGGGCTCGGCGGGGTGGCGAACGTCATCGCGATCGGCGCCATCGTGGGCATCATCACGGTCCTGCTGACCTTCATGCTCGGGGCGTCCCGCGTGTGGTTCTCGATGAGCCGCGACGGCCTCATGCCGAAGTGGTTCGCGCACACCGACCCGAAGCGCCACGTGCCCACCCGCGTCACGTGGATCATCGGCATCGCAGCGGCGGTCCTCGCGGGCCTGCTGCCGATCAGCATCGTCGCGGAGCTCACGAACATCGGCATCCTGCTCGCGTTCGTCGTGGTCTGCTCAGCCGTGATCGTGCTCCGCTACCGGCAGCCCGACCTGCCGCGGACCTTCAGGCTGCCCTTCATGCCGGTGATCCCGGCGATCGGCGTCATCGCGTCGCTGTGGCTCGTCACGTTCCTGCAGTGGGAGACGTGGGTGCGCTTCGCGGTCTGGTTCGCGATCGGACTCGGGGTGTACCTGGGGTACTCGCGGAAGCACAGCAAGCTGGCCACGTCGGAGCGCAGCGGGTCGTAGCCACGCGCGGGTGGCGCGCGCGGGTCAGCCCTCGCTCCGGTGCTTCCCCTGCGCCGCCGCCGGGTCGGCCATCGGGTGCGACCGGAACCACCGCAGCAACTCCCGCGACCGGCTCCGGTCCGCGCTCCGGTCCCCCTCGGGGAGGAAGTCGCTGAACCCCTCGGGCGGCTCGGTGCCCTGGTCGCCGCGGTCGTACGCCATCGACCACTCCGGGAACCGCCGGGTGTGGATCGACTCCTCCGCGAGCAGCACCACGCTGTCGTGCCGGTCGTCGTCGAGGATCCGACGGTAGGTCGCCATCACCGCGTCGTACGGCCCCTCGAGCAACTGCATGAACCGGCCGCCGCGCGCGACGAGGAGCCCGGTGAGGCCATCCGCGGTGTTCCGGGAGCGCGCGTGCTCGAGCACGGCGTCGAGTTCGGCGTCGTCGAACGGTGTCGTGGCCGAACTCATGTACACGAGGGACTGCAGCATGCCGTCGATCCTGCCCGAGCGCGGTCCGGAGCGCTCGCCCCAGAACGGGACGTCGGTGGGTGCTGGCACGATTGACGGGTGCCAGCCGCCCCGATGATCGACGCCGTCGACGTCATCCGCTTCGTCGGACCGCAGGCGTTCGGGCGCGCCCGCGACGTCGTCCGCGCGGGCCTGGTCGAGGACGCCACCTGGCACGACGACGACGGCACGGTCACCGCGACGGTCTCCGGCTCCGCCGACGACCCGTACGACGTCCGCATCGAGACCACCCCGGCCCGCGGCGAGTTCATCCGACCGGTCCGCAGTTCGTGCTCCTGCCCGCTCGGTGGCGACTGCAAGCACGTCGCGGCGGCGCTCCTGACCGTCAACGCCCGCTCCCTCGCGGCGGCCGCCGGTCCGAAGGCGCTGGCCCCGGCTCCGCCGGCCCCGGACTGGAGGCACGAAGTCGCCCGCCTCGCCGGTGACACCGAGCAGGCGGTCGCGCCGCAGGGCACCCCCATGGGGATGCAGTTCGAGTTGCGAGACGCGGTCTCCGCGCGCTTCGCCGCGCGTGCGCGCGCAGCCGGCCGGTCGCTGCCGGCGGCCTCGCGGACGGTGCGGCTCGGCGTGCGTCCGGTCACCCGGAGCGACGCGGGCAACTGGGTCCGCGGACAGCTGACGTGGAGCACGCTGCCGTACTCGCAGAACCGGCTCGGGCTGGCGCCGGAGCAGCACGCGTGGTTCCTCCAGCTCGCCGCGCTCCACCGTGCCGGGGCGCTCGCGGGGCTGCCCGGCGAGAGCGACTGGATCCACCTCGACGACTTCGAGAGCCCACTGCTCTGGCCGCTCCTCCGGCAGGCCGAGGGGCTCGGCATCGCGTTCGTCACGGGCAAGCAGGCGAGCGGCGTGACCCTCGGGTCCGAGGCCCGGGTGCTGCTCGACACCGCGCGCTCGGAGGGTGGGCTGGTGATCGGCGCGAGCGCGGTGATCGACGGGCGTCCGGTCGTCGCCGGGGCTGCACGCACGATCGGCGACCACGGCGTCTACGCCTTCCGCGAGAGCCCGGCGTTCCAGGTCTCGCTCGCCCCCACCCCCGAGCCCGTACCCGAGGACCAACGGCGCATGCTCGTCGAGGGCGCCCGCATCACCGTGCCCGAGGCCGAGGTCGACGAGTTCCTCGCCGACTGGTCACCGCGGCTCCGTGGAGCACGCGGCCTCGTCAGCTCCGACGGCTCGGTGGAGCTCCCGGAACGCGGCGCCCCCGAACTCGTGCTCACGGCGACGTTCGAGCCGGCCCGGGCACCGCGGACGGACGACCGCGTGCACCTGCAGTGGCGCTGGCACGTCGACGGCCGGAAGGACCCCGTCGCCCTGCACGGACCCCTGCCCGACCTCACGGAGGTCCGTGCCGCCGACGACGCCCCGGTCGGGCCCGGCGGTGGGCTCGACTGGTTCGCCGACGGGGTCGTGGACGGAGCCGACGTCGCGGTCTTCGCGAACGAGCTGCTGCCCCAGCTGACCGCGCACGGCATCCGCACGGTGGTGCAGGGCGAACGGCTCGACTACGAGCGGCTGAGCGGTCGGCCGAACATCCGCGTCACGACGATGCCGTCCGAGAAGCACGACTGGTTCGACCTCGGCATCATCGTGAGCGTGAACGGCAAGGAGATCCCGTTCACGCCGCTGCTCCGAGCGCTCGCGGGGCGTGCTCGGCGGCTCAAGCTCATCGACAACTCATACCTGTCCCTCGCCGACCCGGCGTTCGACCGGCTCAAGGAGCTCATCGACGAGGCGCGCGACCTCGGCGAGTGGGAGCCCGATCAGGCGATGACGGTCACCCCGCTGCAGGCCGGGCTGTGGTCGGAGTTCGACCAGCTCGCCGACGAGACCTCCCACGACGAACGGTGGCAGGCGATCGCCGCGGGGCTGCTCGGTGCGACCCCGCCCGCCGACACTCCCGTGCCGGACACGGTGCACGCCGAACTCCGTCCCTACCAGCACGCCGGGTACGCGTGGCTGGCCTTCCTCCGTTCGCACGGCGTCGGCGGGGTGCTGGCCGACGACATGGGCCTCGGCAAGACGCTCCAGGTCCTCGCGATGATCGCCGCTGCCCGGGCGGAGACACCGACCGGCGCGCCGTTCCTCGTCGTCGCGCCGACCTCGGTCGTCGGGAACTGGGCGTCCGAGGCCGCCCGGTTCGTGCCCTCGTTGCGTGTGTCGACCGTGACGTCGACGTCGCTGAAGGACCCGACGCTCGTCGCCCGCACGGCTGCGGAGTCCGACGTCGTCGTGACCTCGTACGCGCTGCTCCGGCTCGACGCCACCGCGTGGTCGGAGCAGTCGTGGGCCGCGCTCGTCCTCGACGAAGCCCAGTTCGTGAAGAACCCGCAGTCCCAGATCCACCGCGTCGTGACGGACCTCCGCGCGCCGGTGAAGTTCGCGATCACGGGCACGCCGCTCGAGAACGGCCTGACCGACCTCTGGGCGCTCTTCCACGTCGTGGCGCCCGGACTGCTGTCGTCGTGGACGCGCTTCGGCGACGACTACGTGAAGCCCCTCGGCTCGCCGGACCTCCGCGGCGACGCCAGACGACAGCTCACCGAGCGTCTCCGACGGCGCATCCGGCCGCTCATGCTCCGGCGGACGAAAGAGAGCGTCGCCGCCGACCTCCCGCCGAAGCAGGAGCAGGTCGTCCGGGTGACGCTCGACCCGGCGCACCGGGAACTCTACGAACGGACGCTCAACCGGGAGCGCCTCAAGGTCCTCGACCTCATCGACGACCTCCCTCGCAACCGCATGATCGTGTTCCGGTCCCTGACGCTCCTCCGGATGCTCGCGCTCTCCCCCGCCCTCGTGCCCACCGCGGCGCCCTCGGGCGACCTCGACGCGCCGGCCGAGGTCTCGGACATCCCGTCCGCGAAGCTCGACCTGCTGCTCGACGAGCTCGACCAACTCGCCGCTGAGGGCCGACGAGCGCTCGTGTTCAGCCAGTTCACCTCGTTCCTCCAGATCGTCGCCGACGCGCTCGACGCCCGCGGGCTCGGGTACGAGTACCTCGACGGGTCGACTCGCCGCCGACCCGAGGTCATCGACCGCTTCCGCAACGGCACCGCACCCGCGTTCCTCATCTCGCTCAAGGCCGGGGGCTTCGGGCTCACCCTGACCGAGGCGGACACCGTGTTCGTCCTCGACCCGTGGTGGAACCCCGCCGCCGAGAACCAGGCCGTCGACCGCACACACCGCATCGGGCAGACCCGGTCGGTGAACGTCAACCGCCTCATCGCCGAGGACACCATCGAGGAGAAGGTGCTCGCCCTCGCCGCCAAGAAGGCCGAGCTGTTCGCCACGATGATCGACGACGACGCACTCTTCGCCGATGACCTCACCCCCGACGACATCCGCTCGCTGCTCGCCTGACCGAGTACGTGGCAGGTCGGAGCCGGGTCGTGCGTCGGTTCAGTGGACGTCGAGGGCGGCGATCCACTGCTCAGCGGTGACGACGTCCGCCTGTCGCGGGAACACCTTCTCGGTCAGGACCCGGTGCACCTCGGGGTCGCCGTCCGTGCAGGCGTCCGCGAGGACCGTCAGCCCGAAGTCGAGGTCGGCCGCCTGCCGCAGGGTCGAGAGCACGACGCCGCTCGTGGCGATGCCCGCGAGGACGAGGTCGGTCGCGCCGAGGCCGCGCAGCAGCACCTCGAGGTCCGAGCCCGTGAACGCACTGACCCGCCGCTTCACGACGACGAGGTCGTCATCGGTCAGGCGGAACGCCCCGTGGACGTCGGTGGCCTCCGGTAGCTGATCGCCCATCCTCGCTCGGGCCGCCCCGAACATCCGGTTCCGGTCGGCGATCTCCGGTGCGCCGGGTCGGAACGCGACGCGGACGAAGACGACCGGGATGCCCGATGCGCGGGCGGCGTCGACCGCGGCGACCGCGGCGTGCAGGGCGCTGTCGGTGCCGAGGCGGTCGACGATGCCGTTCTGGTAGTCCATGACGAGGAGTGCGGAGCTCACGTCCGGAGGCTACCGATGTCTGCCGTGTCCGGCAGGATCGTGAGTCTGCTCGACCGCGCCAACCAGGAGTCCCTTCCCCCATGACGACCCGCCGACGCCGCCGCACCGGTACCGCCTCCGTCCTGCTCGTCCTCGCGCTCGCCCTCGCTGGCTACGCGCTGCACGCCGCCGGACTCCTGCCGACCGACGAGTCCTCAGCGGCGACCGACACGGGCTCGATCGCGACGGGCGGGTCCCCCGACGACCGGGGTGACCAGCCGAGCACCGGGACCGACGTGGCGGAGCCGAGTCGGGCCTCCCGGCCGGGGGTGGACGCGGCCTCGTCGCTCCGTACCCTCGCGACCCTGCCGGTGAAGGGCAAGGCACCCGCGACGAGCTACGACCGCACCGCAGACTTCGGCACGGCGTGGCTCGACGTCGACCGGAACGGGTGCGACACGCGCGACGACGTCCTCGCACGGGACCTGACGCACGTCGTTCGGCAGGGGCCGTGCCGGGTGCTGACCGGGACGCTCGTGTCGCCGTACACGGGTGGGACGATCGCGTTCGTGCGCGGGCAGACGACCTCGACCGAGGTGCAGGTCGACCACGTCGTGGCGCTCGAGAACGCCTGGCGGACCGGTGCGCAGCAGCTGTCACAGACCGCACGCGAGGCACTGGCGAACGACCCGTTGAACCTGTTCGCCGTGGACCAGCACTCGAACGCGCAGAAGCGCTCCGGGGACGCGGCGACGTGGCTGCCCGCGGCGAAGGGCTTCCGCTGTACCTACGTCGGGCACCAGGTCACGGTCAAGGCGAAGTACCACCTGTGGGTGACGCCGGCTGAGCGGGACGCGATGGTGCGGGTGCTCGACCGCTGCTGAGACGGAGCAGCTCGTTCGTCCACTGGCAGTTCCGGTGCGCTGGCGCCGCGGTTCCTCCACCGGAACTGCCACCGGCGAGATCGGGTAGCACTCCCCCGAACGACGCGTCATCGATCCTCACTCCGCACGATCGAGGCGGCACCCGTGCCCGCACGTATCGTCCCCATGCGACGCGCGACGCAGGCGGGCGCTGACCACGTGCGTCGATCACGGGCGCGACGGCATTGGCCCGGACCACGTCTCCCTCCCGGTGGTTGGCCGATCCGGTTCGCCGACATCGGGAATCCCGCACCCGATCGGCCACCCGGCGGAACCGAGCACGACGCCAGACCCACCATTAGGCAACAGGTGTAGTCTTTCTTCCGATGCAGATGCATCGATTGGACTCGCTGCCCGCGCCGGATGCGGACCCCGTGCCCTTCACCGTCGAAGACCTCAGGAGGCCTCATGTCCACCAACCGTTTCACCGACCGCGTCGTCCTCATCACCGGCGGCGGCTCCGGCCTCGGCCGCGCCACCGCCGTCCGGCTCGCGTCCGAGGGGGCCGCGCTCTCCCTCGTCGACGTCTCCGCCGAGGGTCTCGAGGCCACGAAGGCCGCCGTCCTCGAGGTCGCCCCCGACGCCGACGTCCTCACCACCGTCGCCGACGTCTCCGACGAGTCGCAGGTCGACGCGTACGTCCTCGACACGACCGAGCACTTCGGCCGCATCGACGGCTTCTTCAACAACGCCGGGATCGAAGGCAAGCAGAACCCGACTGAGTCCTTCACCGCGGCGGAGTTCGATCGGGTCGTGTCGATCAACCTCCGCGGCGTGTTCCTCGGGCTCGAGAAGGTCCTCGGGGTCATGCGCGAGCAGGGCTCCGGCATGGTCGTCAACACCGCGAGCGTCGGTGGCATCCGCGGCATCGGCAACCAGTCCGGCTACGCAGCGGCGAAGCACGGCGTCGTCGGACTCACCCGCAACTCGGCCGTCGAGTACGGCAAGTACGGCATCCGCATCAACGCCATCGCTCCCGGCGCGATCTGGACGCCGATGGTCGAGAACTCGATGAAGCAGCTCAACCCGTCGGACCCGCGCGCAGCCGCCGAGGAGTTCATCCAGGTCAACCCCACCAAGCGCTACGGCGAAGCGCCCGAGATCGCCGCGGTCATCGCGTTCCTGCTCTCCGACGACGCCTCGTACGTCAACGCCACCGTCGTGCCGATCGACGGCGGGCAGTCGGCCAAGTACTGATCAGCGCGCGCGTCAGGCTCCGGCCTGGAGGCGCGACCCGGGTCCGTCGTGCCCGCCGACCGTGACAGCATGGTCGGCGGACACCCTGGAGGGGAACGCATGAGCACCGACGGACAGCACGGGTCGGCCTTCGGCCGCGGCGTCGACAAGGCACCGCCCACCGCAGCCACCGAACTCCGCCGGCGGATGGCAGCCTCACCCGCGGGGTTCCTGCGAAGCGCAGCCTGGGTCCCGTGGAAGCCGGAGGGCACGCCGGACGGCGGCAGTGTGGCGCACGTGATGATCCGCGAGAAGCCGTTCGTCCCCGTGTTCACCGACCCCGCCGACCTCGCTGCCGGGCTACCCGACACCGAGGGGCGCCCGGTGCCGATGCACGAGCTCGTGACCGCGCTGCCGGAGGAGTTCGGCATCGTCGTCGACCCGACGAGTACGGCGGACGCCAACTTCCTGCACGCCGACGTCCTCGCCGAGATGCGAGCGCAGCTGCGCGGCGGCGTGGCGACCGACGAATCCGACGAGGGCTGACTTCAGCCTCGACGGTCCGGACGTCTCACGTCGCGATCTCGGTGACGACCGCCGACGTGATGATGACGACCATCAGGAGCGCGATCAGCGTCACGCAGGCAGCGACCCATCCGTGCGGACCGTCCCGCCTCGCGCGACCGGCAGCGATCGCACCGCCGATGAGGACCGCGAGCAACACGATGCCCTCGATCAGGCTGGGCACCCACTCGACCGCGGTGTTGCACGCGCGCGTCGACGTCGGTCGGCCGCAGCCGTACTGCGAGACAGCCGCGATGAGCCACTGCACCAGGAAGGCGGCACCCGCGGCGAGGGCCATGAGCACGAACAGCACGACCGTGACCACGAGATCGATGCTCATCGTTCGCGCGTTCCGCGGGGATGCTGTGGTCGCCGCTTCCTCTGACATCGTCGTCCCCCTGATCCTCGACGTCCGGTCGGGAGCCTACCGACCGTCCGGACCGGGCTCGACGAGCTCGATGAAGCGCGACAGCAGGGAGAGCCCGGCGATCGAGGGAGGCAACCCCGTGGTGAGGGCCGGCGAGTACACGAGGTACGCCGCCCACTTGGCCCGGGACAGCGCCACGTTGAGCCGGTTCGGCATGAGCAAGAAGTCGAGGCCGCGCGGGATGTCGGCCGCACTGGACGCCGCGAGCGACACGATCGACACCACGGCCTCGCGCCCCTGGAACATGTCGACCGTCCCGACCTGGGTGCCGGTCAGGCCGGCGCGGTCGAGCTCCTGGCGGATGAGCGCTCCCTGCGCGTTGTACGGCGCGACGACGATGACGTCCTCGTCCGTCAGCGCCCGCGTGCCGGAGTCGTCCGTCCACGACCGGCCGATCACGTCGCGGGCGAGGGCGACGACTCGCGCGGCTTCCTCAGCCGACGACGTCGTGTTCCCCGCGTGGAGGACCGGTACGGGGTGCACGCCCGCGTCGATCCCGTCGAGGTGCCGGCCGGACGCCATCGACGACAGCTGCCCGTCGTACGAGAGCGACGACACCGAGGCGGTGAGCGCCGGCTCCATCCGACGCGTCCGCGCCAGGAAGTAGCCGAACTCGGGCGGCAGGACGTGCTCGCCGTCCGTCAGCCAGCCCAGCGCGGAGACGTCGACCGGCTCCGGGTGCGAGCCCTGCGACACCTGGGGCAGCTGCTGCGGATCGCCGAGCAGGAGCAGTCGGGTGGCGGCGATCGAGGAGGCGATCGTCGGGGCCAGCGAGAACTGCCCGGCCTCGTCGACCACGAGCAGGTCGAGGGAGCGCCGCGGGATCGTGCCCTCGTTCGCGAACGTCCACGCCGTCCCGCCGACGACGCCCCCGGAGCCGGTCTCGGCGCAGGACGAAAGGAAGGCAGCGACCGCGGCGTTGTTCTTGACCGGCGTCCACAGCGCAGCCTGAAGGTCGTCCTCGGTCGCGCCCGACTTCGGTACCTTCACGACCCGGTCGGCCGGCACCCCGGCAGCGACGACCGCAGCGAGGAAGTTCTCCGACGTGGCGTGCGACTGCCCGACGACGCCGACGCGCCAGCCGTACTCGCGGACGAGCCGCGCGACGACGTTCGACCCGACGTAGGTCTTGCCCGTGCCGGGAGGCCCCTGGATCGCGAGGTACGACCGGTCGAGCCCGAGCAGCGTCGCGACCACGGCCGACACCGTGTCGTCGCCCTGTACGGGAGCGATCGGCCCGCGCGGCGGCACCCGCCGGAGCAGGTCGAACGCGGGATCGGGCAGCATCTCCGGCAGTGCGTCGAGGACCTCCTGGCCCCACTCGGCGATCGCCTCGGGCTGCGGCTTCGCGCGCGGCGGCGCTGCCGGGGCCAGCGCGACCGGGAAGTCGAGGTGCGGCTCGCCGCCACCGACCGGCAGGCTCTCCTTGACCAGGACCTCGAACGCGTCGCCGTTGTCGGCCGCGTCCAGCACGACCGCTCGAGCCGACGCGCCCTTCGACCCCGGGGCCGGGGCGGTGATCGACGACGGGAGTGGGTCGTCGTAGACGAGGTGGGGCGTGCCTCCAGGCCGGATCCGCGAGCCTGGCGCGAGCGTCCCCGACAACCGGATCTCTCGTGACTGCGACCGGGCGCGCGGCAGCGTGCCCCAGTCGCGCTCGACCGACGCACGCTCGACCACGAGCACGTCGCGGGTGTCCGCCCAGTCGTCCACCGGGTTCCGGAGGCGGTCGAAGTGGTCCTGCCAGAAGGTCTTGGCCTCGCGGCGGTGGTAGTCGATCGCGGCTGCGGCGAGCGCGAGCGCCTGCTGGTCCGGCGTGCGGTCGAGGGCGTCGACACCCTCGAGCGACGCGGCGAGGGCCGTGTACACCGGGTTCGGCTCACGGTCGACGGGGATCGGGGGCAGCAACTCGACAGGTTCGACGGCGGTCGGTGCCGGGGCCTGCGCGCGCAGCGACAGCAGCCAGTCGCGGAGGCGCAGCGTCGAGCGGCAGTCGTAGGCGTTGTAGTCGGCGACCTCGTCGAGCATGTGCTGGCCGGCTGCGGCATCACCGTTCCGGAGTTCCTCGATCGCGTCGACGTAGGCGGTGATGCTGTCGGCGGCGTTCGTGACGTCGCTCATCCGCAGGTCGGCGCCCATGTAGAGCGGCTCGAGCTTCTTGATCGAGTAGCTGTGGCTGCCGACGACGAGGGCCTTGCGGACGATCGGGTAGAGGTCGACGAGGACGCCCGCGCGCAGGAGGTCGTCGACGGCGTCCTCCCCCACCCCGTGCCGGGCGGCGAGGGACAGCAGGTGTGTCCGCTCGTACGCCGCGTAGTGGTAGATGTGCATGTCCGGGTACTGCTCGCGGCGCACCCGAACGAACTCGAGGAAGTCGACCAGCGCCTGTCGTTCGTCGCGGAGCGTGTGTGCCCAGAACGCCGTGAACCGGGCATCGGGGTCCACGAGCCCGAAGAGGTAGTCGATCCCCCAGTGCACGCCGTCCTCGGTGTACAGCGGGTCGCCCTCGAAGTCGAAGAACACGTCTCCCGCGTCGGGCGTCGGGATCGCGTCGAGGGCGCGCGGGTCCGCCACCTCGAAGACGGGGGCGCGGCTCCCGCTGGTCTCGGACCCCGCCGCTTCGGACTCGACCTGGAGGCGCGCCTGACGCACCAGGCGATCCTGCGTCGATCGCGACATCGCTGGCACGGCCGCGGTGCGCTCCGCCAGGTCGTCGATCGTCCGCACTCCGGCGCGGATGAGCTTCGTCCGCTGGTCGAGGCGCATGCCCGCGACGAGCACGAGGTCGCGGTGGTCCGCGACCTGCGTCGTGCAGATCGGGCAGCGGCCGCAGCTGCTGTAGCGCGGGTCACCCCAGAGGAGCTCGTCGTCCGCTGCCATCCGTTCGGCGATCACACGCTGCAGTTCCGCCCGCTGGGTCCGGTACACGGGCGCGATGTCGGCGAGGTTGTGCGTGGTGGTCGTGCGGTCGCCGAGGACGAGGTGGACCTGCTGCCCGGTCGGGATGCCGTGTGTCTGCATCTGCTCGGCGTAGGCGGCGAGCTGCAGGAGCGCGCTGATCTTGGCGTGGCGGGCGAGCTTGGTGTCGTAGACCTCGTACTCGCCGCGGTCGTTGCGGATGATGAAGTCCGCGAAACCGATGAAGCCCGGGGCATCGGGCGCCGCGGGACGGTGGAACGTCGGCTGGTACAGGACGTCCGCGCCGGTGCGAAGCGTGTCGAGCGCTGCCTGCGCGGCGTCCGCGTAACCGGCGGGTGCCGGCCGGTCGAACTCGACGACCTCGTGCGTCTCCTTGAGGATCTTGAGGTAGTCCAGCTCGTGCTGGTCACCGAGCCGGGCGGTCCGTTCGAGCATGTCGTCGTGGACCTCGGTCAGGGGCTCCCCGCGGCCGAGCTTGGCGTCGAGGCGTCGGAGGAACGCCCACTCGCACGCTGCCCACGTCGACAGGTCGCTCGGGCTGAGCAGGACGCTGCCGTCGGCGGTGATCTGCATGCGGGTCCCCCGTCTCATTGGTGCCCTGTGAGCCTAGGGGCGGCTGGTGACACCGCGTGCGTCGACGGCCAACGCCGACTCACCGGACCTCTGCCGATTCCCAGAGCCGTCGGAGCCCTCGCCGCACCTGACGGCCTACGGGCACCAGCAGCATCCCCACCAGCGCGATGACCGTTGCGGCACGGGAGAACGGAACGAGCTGCCAGGGGCTGGGCGTCCACGTCGCGAGGAGCCAGCACAGTGCGCCCAGCACGACCGCGATGGCGAGACCGCGGATGACTGCGTGAGAACGACGGGCGATGTGCTCGCCGACGAACACGGCGGCCACCGGAGCGGACAGGTGCGCCGCGGTGACGACCCAGTAGGGCACGGCAGGCTCGAGGGGAACCGCGACGCGACCGAGCATCGTCAGCAGGAGCACCGCGCAGACCCAGGCCGTCGGGCGTTCAGGCCGCCACACGACGACGGCCGCGACGAGCAACAGAGCGCACGCGACAGTCCCGATGATCGCGGGGCTCGCGCCAAGGTACGGACTCGCGAGCGCGAACCGCCAGATGTCGTCGACGATCAAGAGCAACACGCCGAGGCCACCGAGCACGGTCACGACGCGCACCATCTGCGAGGTACTCATCGCTGCTCCTTGTTCCCTGCGGCACGACACGCTCGTTTCCACGCTTCGCCGTGCGACGAGAGCAGCGCTGGCCAACGCTCCTCGTCCCGCGTCGCACGCAGGCGATCGAGTTCAGTCCGTGTGATCGACGACTCGACCACGTCCGCGACACCGCTGAACGCAGCGTCGTAGAACGCTCGGTCAGCGTCGGCGGTCGACTCGCGGCGGATCAGACGCACTGCTTCGTCGTAGGAGTACTGAGCACAATTGGTCAGGAACTCCTGCTCTGCGGACAGGCCGGTCCCGCCCGTCGCTGTCCGAGTGGACCCTTTCACGACAGCCCCCGTGGCCGCCGCGATTATGCAACTACACCGCGTACTGAGGTGTCAAATCCTGGTGTATCAGTTCAGGATCGTCCGTCCTCCACCTGCTCGAACCGCGGCCCCTCGTACCCGTACCGTGACACCCACGCCGTGAAGTCCGCGAGCGACCGGACCCAGTGCCCGCGCTCCCCGTACAGCGCCTGGTACACGACGACCGGCTCCTCGGTCTCGACGTCCTTCGCCACGAGGACCACCTCGTACTCCCCACCCTTGAAGTGCCGGTAGCGCCCAGGCGCCACCGAAACAGACACTGACGCGACCGCCGGCAGCAGCGACTCGAGCAACCCCGCCACCCGCCGCTTGATGTCGTCCCGGATCGGCCGCACCTCGTCGATGCCCTTACCGGCCGGGTCGGTCAGCTCCCAGTCCTCGTACCGCTTCCCCGGGAACACCGGGCACGCGTCCCCGCACCCCATCGTGATCACTGCGTCCGAGGCCTGCACGTCGGACGTCAGCAGCAACTGCGGCACCGCCCCGGTGATGTCGATCCCCTCCTCCGCCATCGCTTGGACGGCCACCGGGTTGATCGCAGACCCCGGCTCACTCCCGCCCGACAGCACGCGGACCCGGTCTCCGCCGAGCGCCCGCGCGTACCCGGCGGCCATCTGGGAGCGCCCGGCGTTGTGGACGCAGACGAACAGGATCGTGGGAACGTCGCTCATGACGACCAGCCTGCACCACGTCACGCGGCGTCACGACCGTGCACGCGGAACAACGGCCGCCGTACGGTCCCACCATGACCGTCGTCACGGCCGTCGCCGTCCTCGTGGGTGTGCTCGCCGTCGCCACCGTGCTCGGCCTGGTCCTCCGCAGCCGCACCGGCCGCGCCCGCACAGTCAGCAGCGCGGCAGCACCGAGCGCCGCGCGCCCCGAGCCGAGCGCAGTGAGCCCCAGCACCACCGCCCACGGCATCGCTCCCGCCGAGGCCTTCGGCACCCGTGCCACCCTCGTCCAGTTCTCGACGCCGACCTGCGCCCGCTGCCCCGGCACCCGCCGCCAGCTCGACGCGATCGCCACCCAGCACGACGGGGTCGAACGCCTCGAGATCGACGTCGCCGAGCGGACCGAGGTCGCGACCCGCTACAACGTCGTGCAGACCCCGACGGTCCTGCTCGTCGACGCCGACGGTGCCGTCCGCACCCGCTTCGGCGGCCCACCACGTCCCGCGGAACTCTCCGCAGCCCTCGCGACCGTCCTCCAGGAGGCACCCGCATGAGCGACACCACCACCAGCATCGACCCGCGCTCCCCACGCTTCGGCGCCGCGATCACGACCGTCCTCCTCGCCGTGACGATCGTCCTCACGCTGATCCCCGCCACGTACGCCGCCGGCATCGTGCTGCTCACCGCGATCGTCGTGCTCTTCGCCATCGGCGGGATCGGCGGCATCCGACGCCACCCCTACGGCGCGCTCTTCCGCCGCTTCGTCCGCCCGCGCCTCGCCCGGCCCGCCGAACTCGAGGCCCCGGAGCCCCCGACCTTCGCCCAGCAGGTCGGCCTGTTCGTCACCGCCGTCGCGCTCTTGCTCGCCCTCGTCGGCGTCCCGTACGCCGCACCCGTCGGCGCCGCCGTCGCCCTCGTCGCCGCGTTCCTCAACGCCGTCTTCGACGTCTGCATCGGCTGCCTCCTCTACCTGTGGCTGGTTCGCGCGGGCGTCCTCCGTCCGCGACGCACCACCGCCTGACGGCCGGGAGGCACGGGCCGCCTCCGCAACGCACCCAGCGCTCGTGAGGCGATCCGGCCGGGAGGCACGGGCCGCCTCCGCAACGCACCCCGCGCTGGTGAGGCGATCCGGCCGGGAGGCACGGCCCACCTCCGCAAGGCAGCCCGCGCTGGTGAGGCGATCCGGCCTGGAGGCGCGCCCCACCTCCGCAACGCGCGCCGCCCTGGCGGGGCGATCCGTGCCTCCAGGCCGACCGCGCGAAAGCGCGAACGCATGCTTCCCTAGACTCGCGGCATGAGCTCTCCGGCGCGGACCGAACGTGGCCTCGACCGACTCGTTAACTTCTCCGACGCGACCGTCGCCATCGCCATCACGCTGCTCGTGTTGCCGCTGGTGGACCTCGCGGGCGAGCTGCGGGACGGTGAGTCGGTCAGCACGCTGCTCGGTGAGCACTGGCCCGCGATCGTCGCGTTCGTCGTGACGTTCTGGGTGATCGCGCGGTTCTGGACGTTGCACCACCAGGTGTTCGAGCACGTGCAGTCGTACAGCCCGAGGGTGCTGCGGCTCAACTTCGTCTGGCTCATCAGCATCGTGTTCCTGCCGTTCGCCGCGAACCTGCTCAACGCCGGCGCCGAGCGGGACCGGCTGACGTACGCGCTGTACATCGGGACGATGCTCGTGACGAGCCTGTCGCTCACCGCGATCGAGTTCGCGCTGCAGCACTCCCCCGAGCTGCTGTCCTCGCCGCTGCCCGACGTGCGGAAGGGCCTCATCGCCGCGGGGCTCCTCGCCGTAGCGCTCGTGCTCGCCGTGGTGTTCCCGACCGTGGGGATGCTGTGGGTGCTGTTGCTCCTGCTGCAAGGGACGGTGGCGCGGGTGCTGCGCGGGCGGTCCTCGTAGGGTGGAATGCATGGGGGACTACGAGGGCATCGCTCGGCGGGCGTGGCGGCGGACGGTCTGGATCGCGATCGGGGGCTTCGTCGTGGGGGCGATCGTGGGGCTGTTCCTGCCGAGCGACGACGATGCGCTGAGCCGCTTCCTGTCCACCGTCGGGTTCGCAGTGGCCGTCGGAGGGATGAGCGGAATCGGTGCGATCCTTCCAGCGACGATGAAGCTGGCGCCGACGATGCAATGGCCGATCCGAGAGCTCGATCGGACGAGCCGACGAATCGTCCGCCGCGCTGTCTTCGCTGGGAAGCCGATCGAACCGCGCGACTCCGAGATGGCCCATCGTGCGTACGACTGGGCTCGGGGCGTGGCCCTGTCGATGCCCCTCTCACTCGCTCAGTTCCTGCTGCTCTACGTCGGGCTCGCCGGACTGCAGCTCCCGAATCTCCTTCGTGACGACGGCTTCCTGTCAGCGTTTCCGAAGATCTTCATCGGCGTGCTCCTCGTGGTCGCGGTCATCGTGAGCGTCGCATTCGGACGGCAGATCCGCGGCGCCCGTCGGTACCTCGCCGCCGCAGCGGAGTAGTCCGTGCCGTTCACCGACGCCTCCACAGTCCTGCTCAAGAAACTCGCGACCTACCTCCCCGACGAAGACGACTCGGGCGCCGCCGACATCGTCCCCGGCTACGTCCGCGGGGCGATCCGCCGGTTCGAGATCGGCGGCCGGGTCACGCTCACACCCGAGGTCCTCTGGTTCGCAGCGCACCCGATCAACTACGCGCCCCGCACCCGCTTCGGGATCCCCGTCGAGGAGATCGCCCGGCTCGACGACGTCTCGAGCGGCCTCCGCCGGAAGGTCCGGGTCACCATGCAGAGCGGGTCGGCACCGACGTTCCTGATGTGGGGCATTCCCCACTTCATCGAGGCGGTCGAGCGGGCGCGCGCCGCGCTCTGACTCCTCGCGGAGGGTCGGCGGTCGCCGCTCGGCAGTCGGCCTGGAGGCGCGGATCGCCCCCGCCACGCCCGTCCGGTGGCGGAGAGTCCCCCCACAGAACCCTCCGACACCGGCCGCGACTCCGTCCGCCGCCCGGCGAGTGGTCAGGCTGCCGCTGCGCGGACGGTCAGCGCCTGCTCGCTCAGCGCGACAAGGTCGTCCGCGCGGAGGGCCGGCCAGCCGTGCAGGAGCTCCCGCCACTCGGCCGGGAGGGCGCTCGCCCCGTACAACGCACCCGCGAGGCCACCCGCGATCGCCGCCACCGTGTCGGTGTCGTTCCCGGTGCGGACGGCGCGGACGAGGGCGTCCTCGAAGCTCGTGCTGCGCTTGACCGCCGCGTAGGCAGCCTGGAACGCCGACACGACCCAGCCGTTCGAGTCCGTGAAGTCGACCGGCTCCGAGTGCTCCGCCGTCACGATGCGGTCGACCCAGGTGCGCCGCTTGTCGAGGTCGAGCAGGTCGAGGCCGGCCATGATGTCGAGCTCGCCTGTGAGGACTGCCTTCCGGATCGCCACGCACCAGAGCACGCACGCGTCACCCGCGTCCGACTCGTAGTGCGTGAGGTCGCTGATCGCCCGCGCGGCCTCGGCCAGTCGGACCTCCTCGTCGGCTGCGCCCGTCAGGTAGCCGAGCACCAACGGCGCCGTCCGCATGAGCGAGCCGTTGCCCGCCGACCGCCCCTTGTACTCGTGTTCCTGCCGGGCCGAAGCCCGCGCGCATTCGGCGGAGCGCGCCTCCAGGCCGGTGAGCACGTTGCGTGTCTGGATGCCGACGTCGGGGGCGGTGCGTGCCCAGTCGGCCCAGGCGGCCACCAGGCCGTCGAGTGCCGGCTCGCTGGCGGGGTCGCCGCCGCGGGCGAGCGTACGGAGGATCGGGACGGCCATGCTCGTGTCGTCGGTCCACTCCCCCGGCGCCCATCCGAACGAGCCGCCGCCGGCCATACGGATCGGGGTGGGTTCGGGGACGGCGGGGCGGAACTCGTAGCCGGCGCCGAGGGCGTCGCCGGCGGCGGAGCCGAGGACGGCGCCAATCGCGCGGTCGCGGGTGGTGGGGTTCATGGCCGCCTGCCTTCCGGTCGTAATTTGCGCGATTCCGCGCTAACTGGGTCTCACTGTTCCACGTCGTCACGGTTTGCGCAAGTGTGCGTAAACTAGGCGGCGTGACTTCGTCTGCGTACCGCGATCCTTCCGGCAAGCGCCTGGTCGACTACCCGCGGCCGTCCGTGGCTGTGGACACAGCGGTCCTGACCGTGCCTGTGGGGGAACCGCTGTCGGTTCTCCAGGTGCGCGATGCCGTGGACGGGGATTGGCGACTGCCGGGGACGTTCGTGCACGAGGGCGAGCGGCTCGCAGCGGCCGTGTTGCGGTCGCTGTCCGACAAGGCGGGGGTGACCGGGCTAGCGCCGTCGCAGTTGCACGTCTTCGACGATCCTTCGCGGGACAGTCGGGGGTGGGTGTTGTCGGTGGCGCACCTCGATGTGGTGCCGGCTTTCTCGCTGTTGTCGCCGAGGCTGGACGCTTCGCGGGCGCGGCTCGTACCGGTCGACGATGCGACCGGGATGGTGCACGGGCACGACGAGATCGTGGCGTTCGCGGTGGCCTCGTTGCGGGCGCTCTACGCTGCGGCGCCGGACCCGCGGGGGCTCGTGGCGGAGCCGTTCACGATGACCGAGCTACGGCGGGTGCACGAGGCGGTGGCGGGGCGGGCATTGCAGCCGGACTCGTTCCGGAGGGCGATGTTGCCGGGGCTCGTGGTGACGGAGGGGAAGCGGGCGGAGGGGCCGGGGAAGCCGGCGGGGACGTACCGGCGGATCGATCGACGGTAGCGGGCTCGTTCCTGCACAGTCAGGTCGTTCGGCCGCTTCACCACATCCCGACGGCACCGCTCGTCGGACGCGCCTCCGAACGGCGACACTGCTCGTGATGGAGCACTGGGATGCGGACGATGCTCGACGGCGGCACATGGCGCGCTTCGGCCGACGGGACACGGCGCCCGAACTCGCCCTGCGGCGCGAGCTCCACCGCCGCGGGCGACGCTTCTTCGTGGACCGGCAGGTCAGTAAGCAGTGTCGAGTGCGACCTGATCTTGTCTTCCCCCGCGCTCGGATCGCGGTGTTCGTCGACGGGTGCTTCTGGCACTACTGCGAGGAACACGCGCACCTGCCCAAAGCCAACGCTGATCTCTGGCGCCGGAAGCTGCTGGCGAATCGGCAGCGGGACGCCCAGAACGAGGCGATCCTCGTGTCCGAAGGGTGGCGAGTGCTGCGCTTCTGGGAGCACGGTGACCCGGGGTCTGCTGCGACGAAAGTCGAGCGGGAACTTGACCGGTGGGACGGGATCATCCGATCCGCGGCGTAGCGTGAAGGACCATGGACTTCGTGATCGAGGTCGTCGGGGGCGTACTCACCCGTGCCGACGGCGCTGTGTTGGCCTGCCGACGAGCCCCAGGTCAATCGGCAGGAGGCTTGTGGGAGTTCCCCGGCGGCAAGGTGGAACCGGGCGAACTTCCCGAGACAGCGCTCGCGCGTGAACTGTGGGAAGAGCTGGCGATCGACGTGACCGTCGGAGAGCGGATCGACCGGTCGCTCACGGCGGTCGAAGGGACCGGCATCGATCTCGCGACGTACCGGATCATCTGGTCGTCGGACGCGCCGATCTCCAGCTACGACCACGACGAGCTGCGCTGGCTTTCGCTGGCCGAGCTCGACACGGTCGAGTGGGCCGAGCCGGACGCGCCGACGGTACGTGCCCTGAAGCGCGCAATCTAAGCGCTGACGCTGACGAATTCGTGGTCATCAGTCGGCCACCACACCGTGATCCCGACGGAGATGCACAACGCCTCCATCGACCCGTCCGGCCTGGAAGGCAGGAGCACCGCGGGTGTCACCGTCAAGCCGCGACGCCGTGCGACCGCCGCGTAGTCGAGCGCCTGCCCGATCGCGGTCCGGACGTAGGCCCGTGCGGTCGACTTCTTCGCTTCGACGACGTGGCCGATCGTCGGCACGTACAGGTCGGGCACGATCGTGACCCCGTCCTCCGTGAGCCGCAGCACCTGGACGTCCTCACCCCGAGCACGGAGCCATTCGCCGAAGCGCGTCTGCAGCTCGAACTCGCGACGGGAGACGGACCGAACCGACTCACCTTCTTCGACTCGGCGGACCTGGTACTCGCGGAAGTCGAGGGGATGCCAGGGCGTCGTGGCCGGAGGCACGACGGTCGCGGAGCCTGTGCTCGACGAGGCACCCTTCTCGTCGACGAGGGAGGGCAAGAGCGAGGTGTCCGCGTCCACTGCCACGAGGTTGAAGACCAGTCCGTCTCGATCACGAGTCGTGCCTCTCTCGGGGAAGCGTTCCCAGGTGTACGGCTGCTGATCGAGCGCGAAGCTCCCGACGTAGGTGACGGTGCCCTGACCACGGAACACGCGGATGGCGCGGCCAATTTCTTCGGACTCGGCGAGCGCCTTGTTGTTGGCCGTCAACGTCTGGTCGCCTGTCTGCCCCTGGCCGCTGTACCGGAACACGCCGTCGCCGTTGAGGCCCTCGTGCAAGCTGTACCCGTGCTCGCCGCCACCAACGTTCGTGAAGACGAACATCTCATCTGTCTGCGTGGCTCGGGTTATTCCGCCTTGCCAGCTCCCGCCGAAGCGGTCGTGCAGCTCGCGCCGGGCGATGCTCGTGCCGATCGGGATGTCCCAGACCATTTCCATTCCCCTCGTTATGGGAACGCTAGGCGACGACCGTCGAACTGATCGAGCTCGGTACCGCCCCCAGAACGGGTGCTCCCTCTTCGGTTCCGCAGAGAGAATGGTTCAGTACCGGAAGCTTCGAGTCAGCTCCGGCGTGATCAACACTCGCCTCGGGAATCGCAATCGTGACGATCGTCGACACGTCCGCTGCGGCTGTTGTGCAAGGGCACCGCCGCCGTCGTGTACTCGGCGTCGACCAGCGCCCGAGGTCAGGCTCAGGGGCGAGACGGCGACAGCTTCCGACCGCTCGGGCCTTTAAGGTGAGAGATGGTGCAGCCGAACCGACGGGCTGTACAGGGGCGAGAGGGCGCAACACGTGTCGTTGATCGACGTCGATTCGACAACCACCGACCGAGCATGGCCGAACGTCGCCCCAGGCAGCGTGGTGCTCGTCCGCGACGCCGAGTGGCTCGTTCTCTCAACGGCACCGACCGGCTCCGGCCTCCTCGTCACAGCGCAGGGCCTGTCGGAGCTCGTGCGCGACACCACCGCGACGTTCTACAGCGACCTCGACGACATCGAACCGCTCGATCCCGCCCAGGCGAAGGTCGAAGCAGACGACTCGTCCGGCTACCGCCGCGCGAAGCTCTGGCTCGAAGCGACTCTCCGCAAGACTCCGGTGCCGCTGCACGAGGACGCCCTGACGGTGAGCACGCAGATGCTCGCCGACCCGCTCGACTACCAGCGCGCAGCGGTCCGCAAGGCACTCGACCGCGACAACCTCCGTCCCCGCATCCTGATCGCGGACGCCGTCGGTCTCGGCAAGACCATCGAGATCGGGATGATCCTCTCCGAGCTCGTCCGTCGTGGCCGCGGCGAGCGCATCCTCATCGTGACGCCGAAGCACGTGCTCGAGCAGATGCAGCAGGAGATGTGGACGAAGTTCGCGCTCCCGTTCGTCCGGCTCGACTCCCTCGGCATCCAGCGCGTGCGCCAGAAGCTCCCGGCCACCCGCAACCCCTTCAGCATGTACAAGCGAGCGATCATCTCGGTCGACACGCTGAAGCAGAGCCAGTACCGCAGCCACCTCGAGAAGCAGCGCTGGGACGCCGTCGTCATCGACGAAGCGCACAACGTCATGAACAACACGACGTTGAACGGCGAGCTCGCGTCGCGCCTGGCCCCGCAAACGGACGCGCTCATCCTCGCGTCCGCGACACCCCACAACGGCAAGAAGGACTCCTTCGCGCGGCTCGTCCGCCTGCTCGACCCGACCGCGGTCACCCCCGAAGGTGATCTGATCGAGGACGAGGTGAAGCGGCTCATCATCCGCCGGCACCGCCACAGTCCGGCCGTCGCGATGGAGGTAGGCGCCGACTGGGCGGAACGTCAGGAGCCGAACAACGTCCTGGTGCCGCCGTCCCCGGCAGAAGCAGCGATCGCCACGGAGCTCTCCACGGTTTGGCTGCACCCACAGGACGGACCGTCCCCGTACTCCGGCGAGAACGCATCGCTGTTCCCGTGGACCCTCGCGAAGGCGTTCCTGTCGTCGCCGAGCGCCCTCGACGAATCGGTACGCGAGCGTCTGAAGCGGCTCCGCAAGGGCGATGCCGACAGCGACGTCCGGCGAGAGATCGATGCGCTCGAGCGACTCGAACAGCTCACCGTCACCGCGCTGAACTCGGGCTCCGGGAAGTACGACGCCCTACTCCAGCACGCCAAGGACATCGGCGTCGGCCCGAAGTCGGAAGAACGCCTCGTGGTGTTCTCCGAGCGCGTCGCGACCCTCCACTGGCTCCGGCAGAAACTCGCGAAGGACCTCAAGCTGTCGGACAAGCAGATCCGCGTGATGCACGGCGGGCTGACCGATCAGGAGCAGCAGGAGCTCGTGGACAGCTTCAAGCAGTCCGCCTCCCCTATCCGCGTGTTGGTCACCGGCGACGTCGCGAGCGAGGGGGTGAACCTCCATTCCCAGTGCCACGAACTCGTGCACTTCGACATCCCGTGGAGCCTCATCCGCATCGAGCAGCGGAACGGCCGGATCGACCGGTACGGCCAGAGGCACGCGCCCCGGATCACGACCCTGCTGCTCGATGTCGACGACGACGAGTTCTCCGGCGACGTCCGCGTGCTCACGAAGCTCCTCGAACGCGAGACCGAGGCACACACCGCACTCGGCGACGTCGCGTCACTCATGGGTGAGTACAGCGCGGCCGCAGAGGAGTCAGCGATCCGCGACGTGCTCCTCGGCAAGCGCAGCTTCGACGACGCGGTCCCCACCGTCGAGGCAACGCTCGAGGAAGGCGACGACATCACCCGGCTGATGGCCGAGCTCGCGGCCGAACAAGCCGGCGAGAGCAACCAGGACACCGTGCTCGCAGCCGAGCACGAGTCGGCGCACCCGGGGCAGCACGACAAGGCGGACATCGGGACCGGCCTGTTCTCGGACCTCGTCTCATTCCTGGACACGGCGTTGGCCGAACGCTTCACCACCCCGACCGCCGACGTACGACATGGTGGCGTCGCGTGGTCGCGCACCAACGCGATCGCGCAGCTCGAACCGACCGCCGACCTCCGCCAGCGCCTCGAGGTCCTCCCACAGACGTACCTCCGCGACCGGCGCGTCACGGAACGACTGCTCCTGGCGACCACCCCGATTCAGGGCAAGGCAGAGGTCGTCAACGCGGTCAACGACAAGTCGAGCCCCTCGACCTGGCCGCACGCGCACTTCCTCGGCCCGCTGCACCCGGTGCTCGACTGGGCGGCGGACAGCGCACTCTCCCGACTCGGCCGCAACCGCGTGTACGCCGTCCGCGGCGCCGTCGACCACCCCGTCGTCGTAGTCCACGCCACCCTGACGAACCGCGCCGGCCAGGTCGTCGCCGGGTCGTTCCTCACCGTCGACTTCCCCGACGTCGCGGAGCACTCGTTCCACTTCACCCAGCCGCACGCCGACGCACGCTCCGCTCTGACGCACGTCGGATTCACCTCCGAAGTCAAGACCAATGCGGGAGCGGTCGACGCCGCACCGCTGCAGCGCCTCATCCCCGTGGCCGTCGAGGCCGCCCGCAACCAGGCGGTCCAGCAGATGGAGGCCACAGCAGACGACATCCGCCGTCGCGTGCACGAGTGGGCCGCACGGATCGACGACTGGCAGGGCGCCGCCGCGGAACAGGCCCAATTGCGCGGGCTCCGCGAGCACCGAGACCGCGTCGACGACGAATCGAAGCTCGTGGACCGCATGACACCGAACCAGCACTTCGTGCGCCCCCTGTTGGTCGTCGTCCCTGCGGACAGCCCTGCAGCCCCCGAACACCCTGGAAGCGAGCACTGACCCGTGGGAACCCTCACCTCGGAAGCGATCGTCGTCGGCGAAGACTGGATCAGCGAGCACTACCTCACCACCGACGCGAAGTCGCAGTCCTTCCAGAGCCGAGTGCTCGAGCGACGGGCGGCCTGGGATGCGGAGGACGCGGTGGGCGGCCCGTCCACGCGTGCTCGCTTCACAGCGAAGCGGGCCGAGCTGATGAGGCTGCTCGCGGTCGTCAACCCGGAGGGCGTCGACGACGCGGCTGACGGACGGGAGGCCCTCCACGCGCTTTCGACGCAGCTGCGGTCCGTCTTCGGGTACGTCCAGGGCGTCTTCCACCTCGGCGAGACGGGTCCGGTCCGGCGCGTCGCGATCTACGGGCTGGAGGACGCAGCGCCGCTGGCACTGATCGACGCCAAGCCGGTCGCGCAGATCGAGGACCTGCTCACCAAGGACGGCGACACGCTGCTGTCGAGCTGGACGCCGAACGATGATGACCCGAAGCCGCTGACATCCGTCGTCCGCGCACTGTCGGTCGTGTTCGAGGGGACGGCGAAGTTCGCGCTCGTCTTCGCCGGCCGGTGGCTGCTGATCGCCGAACGCGACCGGTGGTACGAGGGCCGGTACCTCGCGCTCGACTTGCAGCTCGTGTGCGAGCGGAACGACGCCAAGCGTGGTGGCGAGATCGATCGTGTCTTGACCTGCGTGGAGGCCGCATCACTCGCCCCGGACGGTGATGGTGACGTGTGGTGGACCGCGACGCTCGAGGACGCGGTCAAGCACACCGTCGGTGTCTCGGAGGATCTTCGCGAGGGAGTCCGCGAATCGATCGAGATCATCGCGAACGACGTGGTGGAGCGCCGCCGGGAGCGGGGACTCGAGCCCCTGCCGAAGGACCAGGCCCAGCCACTGGCGAAGCAGTCGCTGCGGTTCCTCTACCGAATCCTGTTCCTCCTCTACGCCGAGGCCTCACCGCAGCTCGGCGTTCTGCCCGTCAACGCGCCGGAGTACGAGAACGGCTACAGCCTCGATCGCCTCCGGGAGCTCGCGCTCGTCGTGATCGAGAGCCCGCAGGGCGAGCGAGCCACGCACCTCTACCAATCCCTCGACGTGCTGTTCCGCCTCGTGGACCGCGGCCACGCGCCTGAGGCGAGGGATGACGACGGAGCCGAGCCGGGCCTCCAGTTCGAGAGCCTGCGAGCGGACCTGTTCAAGCCGGAAGCGATCGCCCTGATCGGCGAGGTCGGTCTGAGCGACCGGAACCTGCAGCAGGTGCTGCGCCGGCTGCTGCTCAGCAAAGAGGCGAAGGGCAGGGACCGGGGTTACATCAGCTACGCCGACCTCGGGATCAACCAGCTCGGTGCGGTCTACGAGGGCCTCATGTCCTACACGGGCTTCTTCGCCGAGGAGGACCTGTTCGAGGTCGCGCCGAACGGCGACCCGTCGAAGGGATCGTGGGTCGTCCCCGTCGGGCGCGAGAGCGGCATCGATCCGCACCACTTCGTGACACGAGAGGACCCGACGACGGGCCAGCCGAAGCGGGTACGCCATCCCGCGGGCTCCTTCGTCTACCGGCTCGCAGGCCGCGAGCGCCAGCAGTCCGCGTCGTACTACACGCCGGAGGTGCTGACGCAGTTCACGGTGTCCCAGGCGCTCGAGGAGCTGCTCGACCAGGGCGGTCAGCGGACGAGCGCAGAGGACATCCTGTCGCTGACGGTCTGCGAACCCGCACTCGGCTCGGGCGCGTTCGCGATCGAAGCCGTCCGTCAGCTTGCGGAGCAGTACCTGACACGACGTGAGAAGGAGCTCGGCGAGCGCGTCGACCCGGACGATCGACCACGCCAGCTGCAGAAGATCAAGGCAGCGATCGCGCTCCACCAGGTGTACGGCGTCGACCTCAATGCGACCGCCGTCGAGTTCGCCGAGATCACGCTGTGGCTCGACACCATGTCGGAGGGGCTCGAGGCTCCATGGTTCGGCCTGCATCTGCGTCGCGGGAACTCGTTGATCGGCGCCCGCCGCGCCGTCTACGACAAGTCGTCGGTCTCGAGCAAGGCATGGCTCAAGCAGGTACCGCGTGACGTGCCGCTCCTCAACGAGACGCAACTCGGTGGTGGTCAGCTCCGTGCGTCGACCGCCGGAGCGGTGCACCACTTCCTCCTCCCCGCTGAGGGATGGGGCAGCGCGGTCGACGCGAAGGAAGCGAAGGAACTGGCGCCGGAAGCGCTCGCGGCGTTGAAGACCTGGCGACGCGGGATCCTGGCGAAGCCGACCTCGAAGCAGATCGACCAGCTCATCGCACTCGCCTACCGAGTCGAAACACTGTGGGACCTCGCCCGGCGTCGACTGACCATCGCCGAGCAGGAGATCCGGCGCGAAATCCCGCTGTGGGGCCGCGACCGACCGGACTCCGAGCGGAAGACCGTCGTCTCTCGCGAGGAGATCGAACGGACGCTCAACGACGCGGACGGCGCGTACCAGCGACTCCGTCGGGTGATGGACGCGTGGTGCGCGTTGTGGTTCTGGCCGCTCACGAACACGCTCACCGATGGCGCTACTCCGCCGACGCTCGACGAGTGGATCGCGGCGCTTCGTGAGCTGCTCGGAGAGCAGACGGTCGCGAAGCCGAAGGCGGTCGCCCAAGGTCAGGTCACGCTCGGCTCCTCGCAGTCCGGCTGGGAGGCGCTCAACGACGAAGAGCGCGACGACCTCGCCTTCGCGAGCGCGCGCTACGTCGTCGACGTCATTCGAGACCACCCATGGCTTGCGGCATCGCAGCGGATCGCAGAGCAGCAGGGCTTCTTCCACTGGGAGCTCGACTTCGCGAGCGTGTTCGAGCGCGGCGGGTTCGATCTGCAGGTGGGCAACCCGCCGTGGGTGCGCCCCCGCACTCACACCGATTCGCTCCTCGCAGAGTTTGATCCCTGGTGGCAACTTCGCGGCAAGACAGACGCGGCGACAGAAAAGGTCCGCAGGACCCAGACGCTTGCGCATCCTTTCGCTAGAGAGGTAATTCTTAGCGCCGTCGGCGACCTCGCTGCAACGGCTGGCTTCATCGGATCGTCGGCCTATTACCCAGCATTGCTTGGGCTGCAGCCAGATCTGTATCGCTGCTTTATGTCGATTTGCTGGCGAAACGCGACGCCGGACGGCATTAGCTCTCTGATCCATCCTGAGTCACATTTCACGGATGAACGCGGCGGTGCACTGCGGGCCGAAACATATCACAGAATCGCTCGGCATTGGCAGTTTGTCAACGGGTTGATGCTTTTTGAAATCAAAGACAGTAAGCGCTACGGGGTGCACGTCTATCGCCGTCGCAGCATGTCCATCAGGTTCCACCATGCATCAAACCTGTACCACCCGACAACAATCACTTCGTCTTTCATGCATGATGGCTCGGGGCCGGAGCCAACTCTGCGCACAGAGAGCGGAAAGTGGAATTTGGCAGCGCACCGCAGTCGGATCATGCTGATTGACGACGAAGTGTTAGACGGATGGCGCACCCTTTCCGGCGACCAAGGCCCGATTGACGAAACCCGCATGCTGTATCTACCCACAAAATCGGTCTCCGACGCTTTGCAGAAAGCGCTGAGCTTTGACAGGATTTCTTCGCTCTCGGGCGAATATTCCTCCGGCTGGGATGAAGCGCGAGAGACGAGGTCGGCCACCTACTTCGACGTCGAATGGGGGCCGATTCACCACTGGGCGGAAGCAATCGTGCAGGGACCTTTCCTTCACGTTGCGCGTCCCTTCTTCAAACATCCGCGCCGAACCATGCTCCACAACCAAGACACGGTGGAATACGACATCGAAGCCTTGAGTTCGAGGGAGCTCCCTCTGACATCCTTCAAGCTGCGAAGCAGCGCCGACGACGCACGAGCTGCTTACGGACGGTGGTCGGACGGTAACTACGTGAACCAGTCGTATCGGGTCTCCTGGCGCGTGATGGCCGATAACGCGGGGCAGAGAACACTGATCCCCGCCATGCTGCCACCGGGCGCAATGCACGTTGATGGCATTCTCTCAATCGGCGGCCCTGGTATCAGTCCCTTGAATCTCGCTGCCCTTGCGGGAGCACTTTCGACGCTGATTTACGATTCGATGGTCAGAATGTCCCCGAAGTCGACCATCCGCAAGAATGTGATTGATAGATTGCCTTGGAATGGTAACCACCCGCTAATTCCCAACTTGGCAGCGACCGCTTTGCGTCTGAATGCACTCACCGACGCTTACAATGATCTCTGGAATGCATGCGCAGTTGAAGCCGACTTCCGCGGCTCGCCTAGTATCACCCAAGCTCGAATCACCGGGGTCGGCAGATCATATGAAAGCCGCCGCAATCTGCTGATCCAATTGGACGTCATCACTGCCCTGATCTTTGACATCACCGTAGAAGAACTCCTGGTTCTCTATCGAACCAGCTTCCCCGTGCTTCGCAAGGAAGAACTTGCGACTCGCGTAGATCTGAACGGTCGGCTCGTGCCGAACGAAGTACTCAAGGCGTGGAGGCAGAAACAGGACGCGATTAGCGAGGAAGAACGCACCGCGACGAATACGTCGGGCAACACGTACACGTACGAGCTGCCGTTCCGGACGCTCGATCGCGAGGCCGACATGCGCCAGGCGTACGCCCACTTCGAGAAGCTCTTGAAGGACGAAGCATGAGCGAGCTACTCCCTTCCGTGCAGGCTGGCGAGATCACGAAGGGGCTCGTCGACTTCTTGACGACGACGTTCGCGCTGTCCGAGCCCGAGGCGCAGACGACGCTGCAGCAGTTCCTGCAGGACCCGGAGGACGGGATCTTCCGCGGGCCGTACGTCCGACTTCGCCTGCCGTTCCGCGCAGCCGATCCGGGGTGGGAGGCGGCTCTTGAATGGACTCCCCCGAACGCTCCATACGGGCACCAGGCAGAGGCGATCGCGCGGCTCTCCAGTCTGCAGACGCCCGAGCACGACGGCCCGCAGCCGACGCTCGTCACGACCGGAACCGGGTCGGGCAAGACCGAGGCGTTCCTCTACCCAATCCTCGATCACGTTCTGCGCGCGAAGCGACAGGGCGTCGAGGGCATCAAAGCGCTCATCCTCTACCCGATGAACGCGCTCGCGAACGACCAGGCTCGGCGCATCACCGACCTGATAATGACCGACTCCGCCCTCGGCGGTATCCGAGCGGCGCTCTACGTCGGTGAGGAAGGCCCGCAGCGTTCGGCCGTGACGAAGGACGGGCTGATCACTTCCCGTCCCGCCATGCGGGAGCAAGCGCCGGACATCCTGCTCACCAACTACAAGATGCTGGATCAGCTGCTGTTGCGTCCGTCGGACGCGACCCTCTGGGACCAGAGCGCCACGAGCCTCCAGTACCTGGTCCTGGACGAGTTCCACACGTACGACGGCGCGCAGGGGACGGACGTGGCGATGCTGCTGCGTCGCCTCGGACTCGCGCTCAAGGGACGTTGGGCAGACGATGACTTCGACGATGCGGCGCGGCAGCGTCCGCTCGGCGTCGTGACGCCGGTCGCGACGTCGGCGACGCTCGGTGACGGGAGCGACCCGAGCGCGATGATCGCGTTTGCGAACACGGTGTTCGGCGGCGGGTTCGACGCGTCGAGCGTCGTGACCGAGACACGGCTGTCCGTCGATGAGTGGGCCCGTGAGGCCATCGAGGCGGTCGAGAAGCTGCACCTGGCACCGGTTCCGCTGATCGACGCTCGCGCCGCGCAGCTCCAGGAGCAGCTCTCCGGTCATCGGCGTAGCCCGGATGCGATCACCGCGGCGGTGCTCGAGCTGCTCTACGTCGCAGTGGAGGACGAGGACGGGCAGGAGCGCTACGCCGAAGCGCTTGTCTCGGCGACCGACGACGCTGACCGACTCGAGCTCGAGTTCACCCTCGTGTTGGCGCACCCGTTCGTCCGCTCGCTCGTGATCGCGAGCGAGCAGGCGACGTCGCTGGCCGACCTCGCGCGGACGCTGTTCCCCGACGAGCTCGTCTCAGGTGCACGGCCAGCGGACCGTGACGAAGCCCGCCGCACCGCGATCGTGATGGTGCTCGCCGCGCTCAGCCACCTCCGCAAGGAAGTCGGACGCCGGTCGGTGTCGGTCGACCTGCACCTCTGGGTCCGCTCGCTCACTCGTGTCGACCGGGCAGCACAGGCGCTGCCCGAATTCCGCTGGGCCGACGACGGCGAGCTACGCACCGATGCCGGTGTAGGGCCGGCCGGCGCTGAGATCGCGCCCGCATTCCCCGCCCTCTACTGCCGACACTGCGGTCGCAGTGGCTGGGGTGTCGAACTGGCCCCGACCGGCTGGGACTTGGCCCAGACCGATGCGAACATCCGCCGGAACCACGCCACCAAGCAGTCGAAGAGTCGCTTCCGAGCACTCATCCACGCACCCCGCGAAGGAGAACTCGCCCTCACCGACGAGAGCGACGACGATGGCCTGACCACCGGTCCGTGGTGGTTCCGCGTCGCCGACCGGCAGATCACGAGCGAACCCCCGGAAGCCGACGACGAGGGAGTCGCGGTGCCGGTTCTGACCCTCACCGGCAACGACGCCGACGACGAGTCCCGCGACGACGTCTGCCCCAACTGCGGCAAGACGAACGGCATCCGCTTCCTCGGGTCGGCCATCGCCACACAGCTCTCCACGGTGGTGACGACACTGTTCGGCGATCGGCACCTCGACGTCGGCGAGAAGAAGGCTCTGGTCTTCACCGACAGCGTGCAGGACGCCGCACACCGTGCCGGCTTCATCCAGAGCCGAGCTCGGGTCTTCAACCTGCGGAACGCCGTCCGACAGGCGGTCATCGAAGAGACGACGCTCGACGACATCCCCGCGGCGATGATCGCCGCCGCGCACACGCCGAGCGAGCGCTACCGGCTCCTCCCGCCCGACCTCGCCGAACGGAACGGCTTCCGCGGGTTCTGGGACACGGACAAGGCCGTGTCGGCAGTCGTCAAGAAGCGTGTGCAGCGCAGACTCGCCTTCGACCTCGCGCTCGAGTTCGGGCTGGAATCGCGAGTCGGACGCACGCTCGAGGAGACCGGCAGTCTGGCCGCGCACGTCGAAGCGGGGCCGGCAAGCCGCTTGGAGGCAGTGGGTCGCGCAGCCGTCGAAGGTCTCGAAGTCGCCTGGTCGCTCGACGACACCCGTGATGGTCTCCTCGACACCGCATCGCTCGTCCGCTGGGTGCGCGGCACCCTCGAACGGCTGCGAGAGCGCGGCGCGATCGACCACCCCTGGCTGGTCAGGTACGTCGAGAACGACGGCAACCGTCACTGGGTGTGGGGCGGCCGGCCGCGGCACGAGGGCATGCCCGCCTTCCCGCAGGGTCGCGAAGCGCCGGCGTTCGCTCGGGTGGGCAAGAAGACGACCGGGGCGCGTGAGTCGGCGCTCGACACGGTCACGTCATCGCAGAGCTGGTACGCGCGCTGGACAGCTCGCTGCCTGGGCGTCGTGCCGTCTGCGGGCGAGAAGCTCGCGCGACGGCTCTTCGAGACGCTAGACCGCGAGGGGATCGTGACGTCGAGGCCGATCGCGGGTGGCGACACGCGTGCCTACGGAATCGCGCCGAGCAGCATCATCATCGCGCCGGTCGTCAGCGACGGCACCGGGCAGACGCTCGTGTGCGACACGTGCGAGACCGAGACACCGTCCGCGCGCACGACGGCGGAGCAGCTCGCAGGCGGGCCGTGCACCATGGCGCGGTGCCCTGGCACGCTACTGCGGAAGGACGCTGAGCCGGAGAACTTCTACCGTGACCAGTACGACAACGGGAAGATGCGCCGTGTCGTCGCACGCGAACACACGAGCCTGCTCGAGGACAAGCTCCGGCTGGACTACGAGACCCAGTTCAAGAACAGCAACGCGCAGCCGGACGCGCCGAACGTCCTCGTCGCGACCCCGACCCTCGAGATGGGCATCGACATCGGTGACCTGTCGACGGTGTTCCTGGCAGGACTCCCCCGGACGGTGTCGTCGTACCTGCAGCGTGTCGGACGGGCCGGACGTCTGACCGGGAACGCCCTCATCCTCGCGTTCGTCCTCGGACGGGGAGACCAGCTGCCGAAGATCGGTGATCCGTCCTCCGTGATCAACGGTGCGGTCCGTCCTCCTGCGACCTACCTCAACGCGGTCGAGATCCTGCGACGGCAGTACACCGCGTTCGTCATCGACCAACTCGCTGCCGCCGGAGCGATCCCGGAGATCCAGTACGCGCCGAAGGTCCTGGGCGATTCCGCTGCGGGATCGTTCCTCGACCTGGTCGTCAGGCACGCGGAAGAACACGCGGACGAGCACCTCGCTCGTTTCACCGGCGCGTTCGGATCGTTGAACGACGACGTGATCGGCGGGCTCGCCGATTGGGCTCAGCCGGTGGCTACAGCTGAGCGATCGAGCCAGCTCGCGCGGACGCTGCTCGACGCGAGCCTGCACTGGAACCAGGAACTCGAGCGGATCCGGATCCGGATCAAGACGATCGAGGAGTCGCTGCCCGAACTCAAGCGTCTGGCCGACCAGACCCAGGAGAGCGACGACGTGTCTGCCGCAAGGGCGGCTGAAGCATCATTGCGCCTCGCGAGGAAACAGGCGGGGCAACGACGGACCGAGTTTTGGGTAGCAGCCCTCGAGCGGTACGGCGTGCTCCCCAACTACACGCTGCTCGACGACCGCGTGCAACTCGATGTCGGTCTCACTTGGATCGACCCCGAGTCCGGCGAATTCGCCGAGGAACAGCGGAGCTACGAGCGAGGGCGCAGCCGAGCGATCAGCGAGTTCGCACCGGGCGCGCACTTCTACGCGCAGGGCCTCGACGTGACGATCGACGCTGTTGATCTCGGGACCGACGGCGAACGCGTCAGGACGATGGCCTTCTGCCCCGAGTGCGGCTTCGCTCGGGACCTCGACGAGGGCGCGCTCACGACCTGCCCGCGGTGTTCGAGCACCGCCGTCGCGGACGTCGACCAGCGCCTGCGCGTCGTCGAGATCGAGCACGTCTCGGCCGAGGTCCGCCGTGACGAGTCGAGCATCAGCGACGGCAACGAGGAACGCGAGCGCACGCGCTTCACCGTCCAACTCGCCGCAGACCTGGACGACGCTGACGTGTCTGCACAGTGGTACGTCGACGAGGTCGGGTTCGGGTGCAAGTTCGCGCGCTCGATGACGCTGCGCTGGGTGAACCTCGGTCGCGCCGGGCTCGGGGCGAGTCACTTCGTCGCAGGGTCGGAACACGCTGCTCCGCTGTTCCGCGTGTGCAAGGGCTGCGGGAAGCTCGACCGGGAAGGCGACACGAACAATGCATGGGAACACCGTGCGTGGTGTCGGTTCCGGAAGGACCGCGCTGAGCACACGGACACGATCGCTCTCACGCGGACGCTCACGACGCAGGCCATCGTGCTCCGCGTCCCGCCGTCGATGACCGTCGGCGACGCCCTGTCGATGCCGAGCCTGTCCGCCGCGATCCAGCTCGGTCTGCGCGAGGTGATCGGCGGCGACCCCGACCACCTCCAGCTCGCGACCATCGTCGAGCCGGTCCCTGGTGAGGACGTGAACAACCTCGCGCTGCTCATCCACGACACCGTGCCGGGTGGGACCGGCTACCTCGCCGACCTCGCGGACCCAGCGCGCATCCGCGAGGTGTTCGAGCGGGCCATGTCCGTCCTGGATCGATGCGACTGCGCAACGGACCCAGTCCGAGCGGCGTGTGACAAGTGCCTGCTGCCCTTCGCCCCCGGCGGCGACGTGGGCAGTGTGTCGCGCACGAGCGCGCTCCACAACCTCCAGGTCTTGCTGCAGTACCGGGACGGGAGCGCGTCGGAGTGGTCCACGACCGAGGTCGACCCGGGCGTCCAGGATCCTGAGTCCCACTTGGAGCAGTGGTTCCGGAAGATCTTCAAGGAGCGTGTTACGGCGCTCGGCGCCAGCCTCACGGAGATCCCGGGCGAGTGGGGGTCGACGATCCAGGTCACGCTGCCTGGGCAGCACCGGACATGGTCGTTGCGGCCACAGCAACTCGTCGGGGGTACGAGGCCGGACTTCGTGCTCGAGGCATCCGGAGCTCACGTTCCTCCGGTCGCGATCTACACGGACGGGTTCGCCTACCACGCATCGCCGGCGCATCTGCGACTCGCAGACGACGCCACGAAGCGCCAGGGCCTGCGCGATCTCGGGTACCGCGTCATCGCGCTGACGTGGGACGACCTGCGCCGTCTCCGGGACGACGAAGCAGAACCCGCTCTCGACGTCTACGACCCGTCGATGTCCTTGAAGTTCGCCGGGCCCTTCCAGCTGACCCCAGCGGACGTCAAGATGCTCGACGAGAACCCGATCACAACGCTCATGGGGTGGATCCAGAGCCCCGAGGATGCTGCTGCACGGACCGAACGTCTCGCCGATGCGCTCCCGATGCTCGCGATCCCCAGGAGCAAGATGGTCGCCGAGGACCGGTCGATCGTCGAGCAAGCACTCGCCCTCGCACTCGACAGCGCCGGACCGCTCACGGCTGGCCCGACGTCCTGGGCACTCCGGTCCGCGCACCTCGCGATGCTCGCGCGTCGTCCAGTGGGCGTGACGGGAGCGACGCCGCCCGAGACAGCGCTCGTGCTCGACGACGGGCCGGAAGCGCTCACCGCACCAGGGTTCCGGGAGGCCTGGCAACGGTGGCTGCGCCTGTCGAACCTGCTCGGGGCACGCTTGGCGAAGCCGGTCACGATCACGACCGCCAGTGCCACCGCCAGCGTCGCGGTGGAGCCGACGTTGCCAGTCCGTGAAGAGTCCCGCGCGGATCTGACCACGGAGTGGCAGGAGCTGATCGCGCTGGCCGAACCGCACGAGGCAGCGGTCCTCCAGCGGCTTGCAGAAGTGGGCGTCGCCCTGCCCGTCCTCGGTCACGAGACGGCCAGCGGCATCCCCGTCCCGGTCGCCTGGCCCGGGGAACGCATCGCGCTCGACGCGCCGCTGAGCAATGCGGACCGCGAGGACCTCCTCGGCGAGGGCTGGACCATCGTGTCCCCCTCGGATGATCCTGCACTCCTGCGAATTCCGCACCATCGGAAGGACCCCTGACATGCCGTTGCTCGTGATGGCGAACATGCAGCAGAAGCTCGAGAAGGTCGTGCAGCTGAAGCTGTTCGCGTTCATGGCCAAACTGCAGGCCGACGACACGCTTCCCGGCCTGCACATCGAGCCGATCGTCAACTCCGCCGACGCTCGTGCACGGACTGGTCGTGTCGACCAGAAGCTGCGGGCGGTGCTCTACAAGATCGAGGTGCCGTCCGGGCCGACGACCTACGTCTGCGCAGGTGTGTACGAACACGACGAGGGCACCGAAATAGCGAAGACGCAGGTGCTTCGAGTCAATCCCGTCAACGGGGTTGCGGAGCTGATCGCTGCGCCGGCGCCCGCTGCTCCGGCTCCGCAGGCAAACCGCTGGGTCCCGGAGACGCCGCCGGAGTCGAAGCCGTTCCTGGAGCAGTTCGGGTACAGCGCCGGGGACCTGACGGGTGCCCTCGGCTTCGACCTCGAGACCGCTGAACGGCTCCTCGCATTCGCGGCGGAGGATGACCTCCTGGCGTTCGCGGAGTCGCTGCCGAACCAGTGGCAGCAGAACGCGGCGCTGGGACTCGCGGTCGGCGATTCGATCGAGGGGATCAAGACCTCACTCGGGCTCGGTGGCGACGAGTTCGACGCCACCATCCCCCCGGCAGATGGACGCCCCGCGGAGGCGAGTCTGAGTGTCTCGCCGGAGCAGGCCGAGGCGTCGGAGATCCTCGAATCGCTCAAGCGCCCGGCATCGCAGATGCAGTTCACGTTCATTGATGACGACGAGGAGCTCCGCCGCGTCATCGAGGGCGGTGACTTCGGAGCCTGGCGCGTGTTCCTGCACCCCGAGCAGCGCGCGTACGCCACGCGCACCTACAAGGGGCCGTTCCGCCTTACGGGAGGCGCCGGTACGGGCAAGACCGTGGTCCTGCTGCATCGAGCTCGGCAACTCGCGGCGGACTCGGACGCACGGATCGTCCTCACGACGTTCACCAGAACTCTCGCCACAATGCTCGACCGAGACCTCCGACGTCTCGATCCCGAACTCCGTCGCGCAGCGCAGCTCGGCGAGCCCGGTGCCCTCACCGCAGGGATCGACCAGCTCGCGCACGCCGTCCGCGACGCCGCAGAGCCGGGCGGGTGGGAGCGGGCTTCGATCGACGCCATCGGGTGGGACGCCGATCGATCCGCCTCCCTGGTGTCGAACGCGACGGGGTGGGACGACGCGGTGTTCGATGCGAAGCCGGATCTGCCGAATGAGCTGCGTTCCCCTGCCTTCATGGAGAGTGAATACCTGCAGGTCGTCCTTCCGAACGGTGTGACGTCCCGGGCGGACTACTTCGCCGCCCGACGTCCCGGGCGTGGAGTGGCGCTCGATCGGGCGAAACGAGCACAGGTGTGGTCCGTCGTCGAGCAGTTCCGGCGCAACGCACGAGCTCATCGCCGACTCTCGTGGGCAGAGCTCTCGTCCGTGGCTGCCGCGTACCTCGACGCTCACCCGGAGGAGCGCCCGGCTGACCACGTCCTCGTCGATGAAGCCCAGGACCTGACGCCGAGCCACTGGACCATGCTCCGCGCGCTCGTCGGCGAGCACGACAACGACTTGTTCGTCGCCGAGGACTCGCACCAGCGCATCTACGGGCAGCGGGTCGTACTCTCGCGCCTCGGCATCAAGATCGTGGGCAGGTCACGACGCTTGACCCTCAATTATCGGACGACGCAGCAGAACCTGCGGTACGCGCTCGGCGTCCTCGAAGGCGGTGAGTTCACGGACAGCGAGGGAAGCCCGCAGGACGAGCAGGGCTACCGGTCCGCACGACTCGGACCCGAGGTACGGGTCCGAGGACACGAGACGCCGTCTGCGCAGTACGACGCCCTGGCACAACAGCTCGTGGAGTGGAGGGCCGAGTCCGACGACGACGTGGAGTCGACTGCGGTCCTCGTCCGGACGAAGAGCGCAACCGAGACCGTGGTCCAGCAGCTCGCCACGCGCAACGTCCCCGCCACGGAGAAGTCAGCACGTGGCAAGGTCCGAGTGATGACCATGCACAGCGCCAAGGGCCTCGAGTTCTCCCGAGTCGTGCTGTTCGACGTGTCGGAAGGCGTCGTCCCGAACAAGCTGGCGCTGCAGCACGCTGCGCCCGAGGAGCAGGCCGACGCCGAGCTTCGGGAGCGCTCACTGCTCTACGTCGCGGCGAGCCGTGCGCGCGACGAACTCGTCGTCAGTTGGCAAGGAGCGCCCTCTCCGCTCCTGGCAAGGTGAGGGCCGCATCGCGGTGGTGGACGAAGCGGCGCTCACGCAGCTGGTGACCTCGCTCGTCCCGACGATGTCGAGGAGCCTGGCCGAGCAGTTCAACGTGTTCCGGGTCATGCACCACGGGACACACGAGAAGCAGCTGTCGAACGTGTTCGCCTGGCTCCTGCGAGCAGATGCCTCCCACCATCTCGGCGATGCCTTCCAACGTATCCTCCTCGCCCGTATCAATTCGGCCCTGTCTCCGGACGAGCAACTGCCGCTCGTCGGGTTCCGCGTAGTGCAGGAGGTCGACACGACGGTCGCTGCCGATCCGGGGAAGGACATCGCCGACATAGTCCTGTTGCGGGACGACGCAGCGGTCATGATCGAGAACTTCGAGACGTCGGACGGCCACGGGCATGACTACGAGAACTACCTCACCTACGGCAGCGCAAACCAACGACGGAGCGTTGTCGTGATGCTGTGTGGGCGTGAGGAACGCCAGCGCTTGTCGATGGGCTGGGAGGAAGCCGCCGTCATCACCTACGCCGAGGTACTCGACGATCTCCGGGCGCATCTCGACGCGAATCGCCGGTGGCGTGCCGACAACCCCCGGCAGGACGTGTTCATCAATGAGCTCGTCGACCAATTCGTGGAGGGACCAGAGGCGATGTCGCTGCATGACCAGTTGACGTTCATCAAGACGATGTGCGAGACCGGCGAATCTGCTCGGTACGGGCGACGCCCGAACGACGTTGTCGCGAAGGAGTTCGCCGAGCAGGTCGCTCAACACGCGCAGCGGCAGTTCGAGGACGGCCGGCGGACGCTCGGCTCGGTCAAACGTTCCTTGCGACAGCACGCCGAGCGAGTGGTCCGCCGAAGGGTCAACGAGCTCCTCGGCGGCGCGGCGGTCCGCTCCGTCTCGGCGAACTACCAAGGGCAGTGGGAGTGGTGCTCAACGCTCGTGACAGCGGACGGTGAGCCGAACATCTTCCTGGAGTTCGGGCCGACTGCCGTGACGGAGAACGAGCGAGCTCCGGAGCCCGTGAGCCACCCCGACTACTCGAGAGTGTTCGTCACGCGGCAGGCGGGGGCGGGGATCGACCGCATCATCGAGACGGAGGTCACGCTCGCAGAGGTCCTCGCGGGTCTTCCCGACGACGACGAACGCCTGGTCGGCACTGTCGTCGCCATGATGCAGGATCGCTCGCCCTCATCCTGATCGTCGAGCTGACAGTCGTCCTTCGGGGAGCGACGACAACTGACCTGCAATGTGGAGGGTCGATCGATCGAGATCGAGCGCGTGCTGCTGGACGATCGGCCCGTCGACCACCCGAACCTGCCGCGCCTCCGACTCTCCCGCCGCGTACACGAGGTATCCCCCGCTCAACCCGAACCTCCGGCAGTACGCCGCCATCTGGTAGAGATCAGTGTTCGGATACTGCCCGTGCGTCTCGACCTTGTACTTCACGTCGATGCACGCCCGTACCTCCCCGTCGACGAGCCACACGAGGTCCGGCGCGATCTTCACCGCCCCTTCGACATCGAGCGTCGACGCGTACTGCGCCACGATCTCTCCCCCATGCGGCTTGAAAGCCTCCCGCAGCGCCGCGGTCACGAAGTCCTCGAACACCGACCACATGTCGACGAGGAACCCGGCCCCCACGAGCGACCCGGCACGCTGCTCGATCGACGCGCCCGCCAGCACGAGCGATGCCAGCGGCAGCAGAGCCGAGTACCGCGCGTTCCGCCGATCTGGGCGGACGACCGGCGCCGGCGCGCCGACCGGGATCACCATCACCCCGTCGAGCACCCGCACTACCCGCCGTAACCGCCCGACGACGTCGGCCGGTACTCCCGGCAGCCGGAGCAACCGCGTCGCCGCGGTCAGCACGAGCTGGTTCTCCGCGATGTCCTCCACGTAGTCGTCGAACGACACCTCGACCGGAAGCGGCTGCCCGCCCCGGCGCGTGAGCTGGTCACCGATCCGCCACCGACCGCGAACGAGCGGCAGCGCATCGTCGCGTGTCACGTACCCGCGGAGCGCACCTCCGGCGAGCGCCCGCGAGGCCTGCCGCTCGAACGCGTGCGCCAGCGCCGGCACGAGGTCCTCGTCGGCCGCGAAGCCGAAGTCCTCGTCCTCCCAGATCGCGCTCCCCGCCCTCGCGTAGCCGAGCATCGCGAACAGCCGCCGTACCGGCGTCTTCGGCCGGATCCACACGTCGTGACCGGCGATCCGGACGACACCGACCTTCCGCACACCGCTGACGCGGTACTCGTCAGCGACGAACGTCGGCGAGATGTCTGCGATCCGCGCGGCGACGAGGCCGGCCGCGACCTCGCGCGGCATCCGGTGCAGCGTCGGCTGGTCGGCCTCCCGTAGCTCAACCCGCGGTGTCGGCACCTTCGGCCCCGTCCGCAGCGTCGCGCGTCGCCTGACGACGCAGCGTTGCCAGGCCGTACCGCGCCTCCAGGTCGACGCCGTCACCGTAGTGGTGCTCCGCGAGGAGCGGCAGGATTTCGTACCGCCACACGTCCGCCAGCCCGTTCGCGTCGAGGTCGCGCATCAGGAACGACGGACCCACCTTGGCATCGTGGTCGGCGATCGCCGCGTTGAGTCGCGTCAGCAGGCTGGCGCGGTCGTCCTGGAGGCCCTTGGTCGCCGCCCAGCCGGCCAGCACGTCGCGGACGGGGTGGCGTTCCGGGTGCAGTTCGATGAACGCGAAGCGGCGCCGCATGGCGGCGTCGAGCATCGCGATCGAGCGGTCGGCGGTGTTCATCGTGCCGATGACGAAGATGTTGCTCGGCAGGGTGAACGGCTCGTCGCTGTAGAGCAGCGAGATCTCGCTGTCGCGGTACTCGAGGAGGAAGTACAGCTCGCCGAAGACCTTCGCGATGTTGCCTCGGTTGATCTCGTCGATCACGAGGAAGTAGTTCGCCTCGGGATTGGCGGCGGCGCTGTCTGCCAGGCGTCGAAGCGGCCCCTTCCGGAGGCTGAACGCGAGGTTGCCGCTGTCGTCGTTCGCGACGGGGCGGAAGCCCTCAAAGAAGTCCTCGTACGAGTACGTCGGATGGAACTGCACGATCGTCGTCTCGCCGTCGGTACCGTCCGTCACGTGCTTCGAGAGTGCCTGCGCGAGGAAGGTCTTACCGGTGCCGGGAGGGCCGTAGAGGATGACCTGCTTGCGGCGTTCGATGAGGTCGAGGGTTTCCTGGAGCCACGCTTGTGGCATGTGAAGGCCCTCGGCGAGGGCTCGGGTGGTCCCGGGGAAGTCGGTACGGAGCAGTCCGCCGTCCCGCGCGTCTCTCTCGCCCTCGTTCGTCACGAAGTCCGCTCTGTCCCAGATGGACCTCAGCGGCTCCCGGTAGTACACCGCTGCTTCGCGGCGCTTCGTCTGCAGGGCGAGAGTGATCTCCAGCAACTCCCGGTCTGGATCAGCGGCAATTTCGTCGGCCTCGGTCTCGCCGACGATCTCACCTCGGAATGCCTGCCGAATCCGTTCCCGATCGACTCCCGACACCACTTCACCGAATGCGCCGGGATGCACGAGGTACATGAGTTCGTTCCGTTGGGTGGGGAACGGTGTACCCTCGATCTCCAACACGAAGTCACGCCACGACCAAGGATCCTCGAGGAGCGACTCACGCTCGTCGACATCAAGTCGGACCCACGCGTCGACGAGGCGGACGACGATCGACAGAGCATTGTGAATGCCGTGCGACATGCCTTGACCGGGATTGAACGACCAAGACACTAATGCGTCGTTCACTTCGGCAGGAACGAGCACGCGCTCGTCCATGAGGTTCAGGAGGGTTTCGACCCGCTCACGCTTCTTGCGTTCGCCCGGGTTCTGCAGGGGCAAGACCTGCCATGCGACAAGTTCTGCCATCAGAAGACGAGCGTCGTCGCTCGAGTCAGCGAATTGCGTCGCCAGCTTCTCCGTGAACGACGCACCGGGGACCTCGGCGCGGTCGACGAAGCACCGCAGGAGTTCCTCGGTGACCTCGGCGCGCCAGACAGCCCGGTGTTCCGCGAACACCGAAGACAGGTCTCGCAGCCCTCGTTCACGGAACCGCAACGCGACGGAGCGGACCCTCGCAGCTCTCGCATCGGGCGGCAGGATCTCAGAGGCGAGACGCGACTGAGGGTCGACACTGTCGGACTTTTCGTTCCTCCGAGCGGCTCTCCCCGCTTCGCGGCGCAGCGTTACCGGATCGGGATCGTTCTGCAGCGCTTCGCGTCCTGCTTCGGTGATCTCCCAACGTCCGTCTCCCGACTTCGTCATCGATCCCGCGCGACCGAATGTCGACGTCCCGTTCATGAACGCGTCGAACCCGCGCGTCCGAGAGTTGTTGCGCACGCTGATCTTCTCCGCCTCAGACAACGGGAACTCGCGCTCGACTGCTTCCCACACTTCCGGACGTCGACCAGGTTCGGTCCTCGCGTCCAAGTATCGGAGCGCAGCGAGCAGCCTGCTGGCTTTCACGTTGTCCGTCATCCTCGGGCTCTCCCTTGCAAGGCACGTCTGCGCTTGGTCTTGGTCCGAGCCTAGAGTCCGCCGCCCGTCTAGCGGGCACATCGCTCAACTGCTCGACGGCAACGTCAAGGTCAACCCGCGCGATGACGATGAGCTGCCCCTCACCGCGAATATCTCCGACGGGATCACATCGTCACTCGTCCCCTGTCAATTCACAGTCGGTCGCTAGGGACCGGATGAAGGGCCGTCGGGTTCAAGGCCTTGCTCACGCATGAACTCGAGTGCGCGTTCCAAGATCTGGATCTTCTTGCGAAGTTCGACGAGGGCGGGCGACTTCGGGTCGGAGAACTCGTCGAGCCGTTCGTGAGCTCGTCGGACCTGACGCTCGGTCTCGACGAACAGATGCCACACGGCAGGGTCCTGCTCAATGTCGAGCTTCTGTCGGAGGATGACGGCTGCCAGTTGCCGCATGACGATCGATTCGACGGCTTCAGCTGACGTTCCGGAACTCGCGAGACCGAACGCGATGCCACCGCCGCCTGCAGTCACGAGGCTGCCGGCCGTGATCAAGCCCCCGATCATGCCGCCGGGACCGAAGGCTGCGAGCGCGCTCGTCAGGGCAGCCGCTCCCGCGAGGCCTGCACCGGCGGCGAGGGCCAGGCCTCCCGTGGCGACGACGATGGCCACGGCACCGGCACCCAGCGCGCCGATCTTGATCCAGTTGGGCCCCTTGCTCCCGGCGAGGACCTTCTCCGCTCGGTCCACAGCGTCGAGGACGTCACCGCCGAGGACACTCCCGAGGCCGAGCTCAGCGGTCAGGTCTCGCATCGCCTGCCGCTTCACGGAATCGCTGAACCCGATGTCGAAGGGCCGCAGGAAGTTGTCCGACGCGAGGACGATCAGCTGGACGAGCGCGTCCTCCTTGGTCAAGTACGCGCCCGGAGCCGGCGGCGCTGCTTCCGCGGTGGGATCGGCGAGGTCGAATCCCAGAGCGGCGATCTGCTCGGGACGGGGCCTTCCTTCGCTGTCGCGACGCTGCAGCATTGCTTCGACCGCTGTCGCTTGGACTGCCCGCAGTGCTCCGAGGAACCGGTCCCGCTGGTCGTCCTTCAGATGTGTCCCGACGAGGTGCGCGTACCGGAGCGCGAGTAGGACGACCCGCTCGTCACCATCGAGGGGAACGTCGACGGTGTTGACGGTGTTGACGAGTTCGGTCGAGAGCGAGCCGTACATCGCGTACCCGATCGCCTCTGCGACCCGCCGGTCCGACAGGTACTCGACTGCGTCGTGGACACGAGGGCTCGGCGGAGTTGTGACACGGAGGTCCAGTAGCCACGGCATGACAGATGAGAGACCGCGGTGCGCAGCGACAGGGTCGAAGCCGTTCCAGAAGTTGATCCACCAGCCGAGGTTCGTCGGGGGCTCCTGCATCACATCCCGCAGGTCCGTCGCGCGCACGGAACCGCTCGCCAGGGGGCTTCCGATCGTGACAATACCGACGACGTTCAGCCCGATGGGGAGCCGGCGGACGAGGTCAGCGGCGACGACTGAACCGAGGCTGTGCCCGACGATCAGCAGGTCTCCGGAATCCGGGAGTGCGTCGAGGACGCGAGTGAGCACGCGCGCGCGGGCTTGCTCATCGTGCAGGTAGTTGTGTGCCTGCTTGAACGGGTTCGTCTCGAAGGCGACGTCCACGACCATGCCAGCGCCGAGCCAGTTCTGCAGGTCCTCGTGCTGGCCGAGCCGGTACTCCATGGCACTCGTCCGCCGCTCGAACTCACGCCGGTTGACCCTCGCGTCGTCCTTGTTTTGTTGCTTCACAGTGATGGGGGGAAGGCGGTACTTGCCGTCCCCGTTGCGCAAGGCGAACGCGTACTTCGGCGCGATCCACTGGCCGGATTCCAGTGCGGGGTAACCGAGCCGAACGAGCGCACCGGACAGCGCGACCTGCCAGCCGTCTTCGACATCGCCGGTTCCGACACCGTGGAGGAACAAGAGGACGGGACCAGCACTCACGAGCGACCTTCCGAGAGACGTGACGAACCTTCGACGTCGCTCAGGCTAGTGGGAAATCAAGCTCGAACAGGAACGATTTGACCATCGCGGATGCGTGCTCGATCACGACCGTGTCGCTGCTACCGTGCCGACGTGGGTCTGAACGAGTTCTTCGAGGGGTTGAGCGCCGTAGCGACAGCGGGCGCGCTGGTCGCAGCTGTCTACGCGGGTCTGCAGGCGCGACGCCTCTACCGGATCGAGTCGGATCGGGACGAGGAGGCGCGCGCGGCGGCACGGGCATCGCAAGCGACGAAGGTCAGTGCGTGGGCAGCGACGCGAATCCGGACCGGTGGCCGGGTGCTGTTCGGCGTCGTCGTCCGTAACTCATCGGATGACCCGGTCTACGACGTGCAGGTCACGTGCCACGGTTTCTCGTCTCCACGCGTCGCCACCTTGCAGTGCGTACCGCCGGGCGAGTACTTCGTCGCGAACACGGTGGACGAGGGCTCCTCCGCGGAGTGGGATTACCCGAAACCTGTTCGAGAGGTGGTGGGCGACCCGCTGCGGCCCTTCACCATCTCGGATGCGAAGGGCGTGGACGCAATCACTTTCCGCGACAACACCGGCGCCGGATGGCATCGCGCCGCTCGCGGCGAGCTGACGAAGACTCCTTGAGCATCGCTGGCGGCCACCCCAGAACAGGTGCTCCCGAGTCTGAGTCGCTTCCACGAGGATGGTTCAACACCACTCGTCCCGGGGACGACGAGCGGCACCGAGGACCAGGGACGCCCCGAGGGACACCACCATGACGATCGCCGGTGAATCCGCAGGCACCGAAGCCCGACGCCAACGAGGCCTCGCCGCCGAACACCGCCGCCGCGCCGACGATGCCGAGCAACGAGCCACCCGCTTCGAGATCGCCGAACGCACCGAGAGCGAGACCGCCCGGATCCTCGCCCCGCTGTCCGGCATCGGCCACTACCTCCTCGCTGACCGCCGCTGGCCCGGCAGCCGCACCGCCCAGGTCGACATGGTCGTCGTCGGCCGCTCCGGCGTGTTCATCGTCGACACGAAGGCCTGGCGCGACGTCGCGATCACCGGCGACCGGATCACCCGCGGCCAAGAGGACGTCACCGACGACATCGCCCGCCTCGCCGACCTCGCGTACTCGACCGAAGCGGCACTCACCGACACCGGGCTCGCACCCGGCGAGGTCCACGCGATCGCCGCATTGGCCGGCCAGCGAAGAATGCACGCCCGCGTCGCCTCGGTCGATGTCCTCGGCGTGCACGACGTCATCGGGCACATCACGAAGCGTGGCGCCCGGCTCTCGGCGCAGCGCGTCGACGAGGTGCTCGCCGCCCTCCTCGAGCACTTCCCCGTGATCGGCGCGCCGGACGCCCCGCAGCAGATCGTCGTCCCCGCCCCGGTGCTCCCCCGCGAGCCCGCACCGACGACCGCACCACCGCCTCCGATCGACGACGAACTGCTCGACCAGCTCGTCGACGGCGTCCTCGAGGCCCCGATCGAGGAATGGATGGCCTTCCTCGACCCCGCCCAGGCCAAGCTCGTCCGCCGCAACTTCAACGGCCCGGCACGCATCCGCGGCGCGGCCGGCACCGGTAAGACGGTGGTCGGCCTGCACCGAGCCGCCTACCTCGCCCGCGCCACCGGCGGCCGCGTCCTCTTCACCACCTACATCCGCACCCTCCCCGCCGTCCTGGAGTCGCTCCTCGAACGCCTCGCGCCCGACATGGTCGGCCGCGTCGACTTCGTGAACGTCCACGCCTTCGCGAGCCGCCTCCTGAAGGAACGCGGGATCGCGTTCCGTGTCGACAGCCTGGAGGCGCGGCGTGCGTTCGACGACGCATGGAACGCGACCAGTGCCTCCAGTCCGCTCCGGGCGGCGCGCTTCACGCGCCGCTACTGGGAGGAGGAGATCAGCCACGTCATCAAGGGGCGCGGTCTGACGCGGTTCGAGGAGTACGCGGACCTCGCGCGCGTGGGCCGCAGGCACGCGCTCCCCGTCGAGGTGCGGCAGGCCGTGTGGGACCTGTACGAGGCGTACTCGGCCGGCCTCCGCACGCAGGGCGTGTGCGACTTCGAGGACACGGTGCTGCTCGCCCGCGACGCCGTGCGCGAGGTGCCGCTCGGGCGATACGACGCGGTCATCGTCGACGAAGCGCAAGACCTGTCGTGCGCGATGGTGTCCCTGCTGCATGCCCTCGTCGGCGACCGCGCGGACGGGCTCACCCTCATCGGGGACGGCCAACAGACGATCTACCCCGGCGGGTACACCCTCGGCGAGGTCGGGATCAGCCTCTCCGGGCGCGGTGTCGTGCTCGACGTGAACCACCGCAACACGGCCGAGATCCTCGAATTCGCGAAGCAGATGGTGGCCGAGGACCAGTTCGTCGACATCGAGGGCATCGACGGCGCCGGCGATGCAGTCTCGGCCGTGAGCCGCACGGGCGAGCAGCCGACGATCCACCACTTCGCGAACCGCGCCGACCACGACGCTGCCCTGCTCGCCCGCGTGGAGCAGGTGCTCCGCCTGGTCGGTACCGGGTTCGGCGACGTCGGCATCCTCACCGCGACGAACCCGCAGGCAGACAAGGTCGTCGCGCTGCTCAATGCCGCGGGGGTCCCCTCGGTGTCCCTGAAGAGCTACGCGGGCAAGAGCTCGGACCGGGTGCGGGTCGGGACGATCAAGCGGGCGAAGGGCCTCGAGTTCAAGCAGGTACTCCTCCCCCACGTGCCGGCGAAGCTGCTCGCCGAGGCGCCCGAGACCGAGTCCGTCGCGGTCCGTGAGCGTCGCGAGCTCGACCGCCGCGAGCTCTACGTCGGCATGACGCGGGCACGCGACGGTCTGTGGGTGGGCTCACTCGAACGATGAGCGCCGAACCTCGTCGATCGCCTCGACCACTCGCTGAGCTGTGAGCGACTCGCGGAACGCGACCGTCACCCGTTGACCGTCCTCGGTCGTGATGGCGACTCCGCACGACCCACCCACCGAGTAGAGCCGCCCCGGCCCGCTGTGCAGGCGACCCTTGATGCCGTTCCCCGCCCAGGCGGCGATGGCGTCGACGTTGATCAGCTCGACTCCGGACACCGACTCCGCCCGAATCTGGGTCCGCCAGAACGGCGCCAGCCCGAGGACGACCACTTCGGCGTCGACGGACACGAACGCTGCCGTTCGTTCGACGTTCGTGATCGCCGTCGCAACGCCGACGAACGTCCCCGCCAGCGCGATGATCGACCCGCGATCGAACCCGTTCACCGCGGCCCCCGCGACCACGATCGCGAGGATCGGGGGCGCAGAACGCGATCGCCGCGAACCTGACGCCGCGCGGAGCTCGATCCCGGAACTGCATCATGCTTCCCCTCCATCGCCGTACGTGCTCGGGCAGCGGGCCAGGCATCGGTGAAACTCAAGTATCACGTTCTGCTAGCGTACTCCCATCGGCGATCGGGAAGGGGAAGCGCACGATGTCTCGGGGAACACTGCGGTACGACAGTTCGGAGCTGCAGTCACTGTTGAGCGAGCTGCGGACGGTGCGGAGTGCGCTCGACCGCGCGGACGAGCACTCCAGCACCACTGCCGACGCTGTCGGCCACTCGGGGCTCGCAGATCGCATCCGCTCCTTCTCAACAGGCTGGGACGGCATGCGGGGAGACCTGAGCGACGCGATCGGCGAACTGATGGAGACCGCCGCGAAGGTGGACGAGGCGTTCGACGAAGCGGAACGTGCGCTCGAGACGTCCGTGAGCGGGGACCGGCGATGAGGCGTGTGATCGATGGCGACCCCGCAGCCGTCCGGTCCATGGCTGAACAGTACCGGTTCATCGCGTCGACCATCCAGAGCGCATCGGCACGGCTCGGGCGCCTGGACACGGCGGACACGTCGAGCGATGCGATCGACGCGTTCGTGCAGAAGGCCGTGGACCTCGCCGCCAGACTCCGGAGAACGGAGGGGCGGTACCAGGACACCGGCGACGCGCTCGGCGACTACGCGACGGCGCTGGAGGCAGCGATCGCGGACGCCGAGCGGGCGGCTGCGTCGAACGACGCGGCGGCGCTCGAGTTGGAATCGGCACAGCGGCTCGATCGGCACTACCGGGGTCTCGCCGAACAGGCGTCGAATCCTGACGATGTGCAGCACTTCGCCGATCAGGCAGTGGCGCAGCAGCACCGAGCTCTCGCCTCCCAGGTCGACGTCGCCCGAGCAAACACGGCATTGGACGATGCCCGACGAGCTCGCGATCGTGCGGCCGAGGACGCCATCGGCCGGATCGACGACGCCACCGACGACGGGCTGCACGACAACGCGTGGAACACGTTCCAGCACTGGATGCGCGAGAACGACGGTTGGCTGTCCGAGGTGAGCAAGAACCTCGGGTACATCGGCGCGGGACTCGCAGTGGCGTCGCTACTCTGCCCGCCCCTCGCTGTGGTGAGCGCGATAGCTGTTGGGGCGATGGCACTCGGGGCGCTCATCGACACGGCACGGGCTGCGGCGGGGACCGGTTCGTGGACCGACGCAGTGCTCTCGATCGCTGGCTGCTTCACGTTCGGCGTCGGCACGGCTGCAGTGAAGGCGATGTCCACCGAGGCAAAGGCCGTTCGGTCGGCGCGCGGTCTGCGACTGGCTGCGAGCAGCAGCCGTCCGCGGTCGATGGTGGCTTCGACAGAGCGGACGTTCGCGCGATCGCGGCCGAAGTTCGGCGACCGTGCACTCGTCCGGGCGTTCGGCGATCGTGACATAGCCCACGTCCTGAACTACATCGGCCGATCCGTTCCCGGCCAGGTCGTCGGTGACGCTGTTCGACTCAACCAGCTGATGAGCAGAGCGCGCTCGTGGCGACGCTTCGAGTTCGGCTTCGGGCTCACGAAGACCGGCGCTGGCACCTTCGACCTCACCAGCTTCGTCGATGTGCGGCGCAGCCCGACCCTGGGGACGGCATGGTGAGGACCGAGTACACGGTGCCCGGCTGGGAGAAGATGTGGCACCCCTTGAGCATCCTGTTCCGCGTGTCCATGGGGCTCCCGTCGTGGGCTGTGCTCGCGACCGGGATGTACCTGCTCTCGGTCCTGCCCGACGGGATCCATCCGGATGATCAGTGGGAGCAGCATCCCGGATGGCCCGATCCAGTACCGCCAGCGTGGCCGTACTGGATCGCGATCGGCATGGCCATCGGTGGGTTCATCGGTTCGTTCACCTGGAACGGTCGGAGCATCCTCCGCGACCCGCAGGTCGTCGGAGGAGCCTTCTTCGTCAACGCGTTCTTGATCGCCGTCTTCGCGACGAAGTTCCCCGGGGTAGAAGCCTGGCCGCACTCGCTCGTCTGGGCCGCCCCCGTGTTCGCCCTCATGTCCGCTGCCGGCTTCTTCACGAGCATGCGCGAAAGCCGGCGCGCGGCCGAGGCCGAGGCGGCCGCCGCTGCCGAGGTGGAGGGAGGCAGCGCATGACCACCGCACCAGAGCGCTACAGCATCGCAGTGCCCGCCGGATGGGTCCACATCGCGGGCCGGATCGACCCTGCGGAAGCAGCACGACGAGCAGTTGCCGACGCTCTCGAAGCCGGCGCATCAACGGGCGGCTGGACGACCGAACTCGGATCCCAGCTGCAGGTTGCCCTCGACGCGGACACCTTCGGCCTCGTCCTCGACTCGTACGTCCCCGCCGGCGGCATACTAGGCACGCAGTTGTCGTGCAGCGTCGTCGTCGCCGCCGTCGAGGTGGATGCAGCACCGAGCGAAGACCTCGACGAGTTGCTCCTCGCGCAGCTCACGGCGCACCGTGGGCAGCTGCTCGAGATCGCTGGGGCTCCCGCTGTCCGGTGGTGGGAACACGACGCGCCGCCGGCAGAACTGGTGTCGCCCGGCGTGCGAAGCCTCGGCACACGTGTGGTCCTCGCGCGGGTTCCGGAGCGCTCGGACCTCCTCCTCGCGTTGCGACTCACCGTGGCCTCGCCGACGCACGCCCCGCTCGCCGACGACGACATCGCTGGCGAGCAGATGGTCGTCAACGCACTCGGCGTCCTCTTCGACGCCATGTGCGCCTCACTGCAGTGGCGGTCGTCGGCGGGCGAGCACCTCGTCGTCGAACCGGACGGGACGGTGTCGGCGTGAACGGTGACCTGTCCTTCCGGTACGACCCATCTGCCTGGACATTCGTCCCGCGCATCTGGCCGAACGACGAGTTCGGGCGGAGCGCCAGGCGATGGGCGAAGACCGCTGCTCGGGCCATCGGGGAGCGATCCCCGAGTGTGACCAGGGAACAGCGCGCGTGGCTCCGGCCATCGCTCGAGCGCCTCGCCACGATGCCGAACTGCGGGGACGCAGCGCTCTACCTGTACCTCCGCGAGATCGGCGGCCCGTTCCTCACGCTCCAGGTCTTGCCGATCGAGGCGACGACGAGCGCGGACGAAGCGACGGCACAGCTGCTGCGACTCGACGATGGCGCCGCCGACTTGCGCGAGCCGGACGCGGTCCAGCGCCACATGGCGGCGGGCCTCGGCGTCGGGAGCCGGGGTGCCTTCGTTACCGACGACGGCGAGGGCGGCGAACAGGTCGCCCTGCTGTGGGTCTTCCAATCTGGAGGCACGGATGTCCGGATCTCGACCGTCGCGAACCACCCGGAGACCTTCGCCGCCGTCGAACCCGAGATCGACGAGTTCATCGACGGCATCACCGTCGTCAGCTGAGCGTGCCGGCGTGCCGGGGCCACCTGAGACGCTGATCACCACGTCAACACGAACCGCCCCCGCGTCCCACCCGCTTCGAGCCGCTCATGCGCCTCCCCAGCCCGCGAGGCCGGCAGCACCTCCGCCACCCGCGGCGTCACCGTCCCGCTCTCCACCGCGTGCCGCAGTTGCTCGAGCTTGTCGAACGACCGGTACTCCGAGAACACCATGATCTGCTCGAACCGGATGCCCCGAGCCCCGTCACCCTCCCACCCCCGCACGTCGAGGAACACTCCCCCGTCCCGCACGGCATCCACGACCTCAGACCGCTGCACCGCAGCATCGGCGAGCGCATCGACCCCCTCCGGCACGAGCTCGCGCACCGCAGCAGCGAACCCGGCCCCACGCGCCACGACGTGCGACGGCCCGAGCGACCGGACCAGCGCTTCGTCCGCCGGAGCAGCATCCGCGATGACGGTGAGTCCCGCAGCGACGGCGAGCTGCACGACGTAGTTCCCGAGCAACCCGGCGGCTCCTGTCACGGCGAGCGTCTGCCCGGGAGCGAGCCCCGCCCGCGAGAGGATCTGCAACGCCGTCAGCCCGTTCATCGGCACCGTCGATGCGAGCGGAAGAGACGTCCCCCGAGGGATCCGCGTGAACGACCCGACCGGCGCGACCAGTTCCTCGACGTACGCGCCACCGTGGGCACTGAGCGGCAGCGCGATCGCCATGACCTCGTCACCGACCTCCCACCCGGACACGTCGGGCCCGACCTCGTCGATGACCCCGGCGGCGTCCATCCCCGGCACGTACGGCGGCGACGCCTGCGAGCTGTCGCGCTGGCCGGCTCGCACACCGGTGTCGGTGGGGTTCACGGCGAACGCCTGCACCCGGATCCGCACCGACCCGGAACCAGCGTGCGGCTCCGGCACCTCGTGGACGGCGAGGGCCTCCGGCCCTCCGAACTGGTCGACTCCGACGACCTTCACCCGTCCGGTCTACCGGACGGGTCCCAGCCGCACCTAGCGAGCGGGCGGGTGGCGGTGGTCGAGACCCGCCGTCTGTCGGACGGGAGGCGCGGATCACCGCCGACCCGCGCCTCCTGTCGGGTGCCCGGCCGGCTACGCGGCGGGGGCGAGCGCGAGCTGTTCGCGCGCCGCGACGGCGTCGGCGGCCGGGGGCCGGCCGTACGCGTCGCGGTAGTCCCGCGAGAAGTGGGAGGCGCTGCGGTAGCCGACGGCGGCCGCGGCTCGGGCGGCGGTGTCGGCGTGCAGGACCATGCGACGACGCGCTTCCCCGAGTCGGGTGCGCTTGAGGTACTGGGCGGGTGACATGCCCGTGGCCTGCTTGAAGCGGGCGAAGAGGGTGCTCTCGCTGACCCGGAGCTCTCGGGCGAGGCGCTCCATCGTCCACGGTTCGTCCATCCGCCCGGTCAGGAGGGCGGTCGCGTCGGCGACGAGTCCGGCCTCGGCTCCGGTCCGGTCGAGCGCCGCGGTGATGCGGGGTGCCTGCGAGGTCTGCAGCAGGCGGAGGACGATCTCGCGCGAGACGAGGGGGAACAGGACGGGGATGTCCTCCGGGGCGTCGAGCAGTGCGAGCAGGCGGCTGAAGGCGTCGGCGAGCGGGGGCGTCCACGTGCCGAGTCGTGGCAGGTCCGTGCGGCTCGTGCTGGAGCTCGTGCTCGACATCGTCGCCACGACCTCGCCGACGACGACCGAGTCGAGCTTCCAGACTGCTGAGACGAAGCCGTCGGTGCCGGCGGTGTCGATCACCCCGGCGACCACGGGTAGGTCGACCGGCGTGATGATGAACCGCTCGCGCCCCCAGACCTGGTCGTCGTCGCCGACGATCGAGCGCTTCCGTCCACGGAGCACGACGGACAGCGACGGCGCGTACCGCCGGTCGAAGAGCGCGGTCGGCTCGTGGACCCGCGAGACCGTGAGCCCGAGGGCCTCGGCCCGCTGGACCGAGGCGGGACGGGCGACGGTCTCGACGGTGGACGCCCGGTCGAGCACGGCGGCGTGCCGCGAGGCGACCTCCACCGCGCGGTCGAGGTGCTGAGAGATCCGGTCGTCCACAGCACCACGGTACGCAGCTGCACCGACCTCCGGGAGGCCGCACCGGATCCGGCAACGTTCCCGCGGGATCCGGCAAGCCGCGGTGGTCCGTCCGGACCGAGCATCGGAGCATGACGAACACCACCACCGAAGAGCCCACCTCCCGCACCGCACTTGTGACCGGCGCCTCGAGCGGCATCGGCGAGGCGATCGCTCGCGAGCTCGCTGCCGCCGGCATCACCGTCGCGGTCCACGGCCGCGACGAGGAGCGCACGCGTGCCGTCGCCGCGGACATCGAGCGGCTCGGTGGGCGCGCGGTCCCGATCGTGGCCGACCTCTCGGCGAGCGCCGCAGACGTGCGGGCCTTCGCTGCCGCCGCCCGCGATCTGCTCGGCGGCCGTGTCGACATCCTCGTGAACAACGCCGGCGTCTACCCCGGCGGTCCGACGGAGGCACTGCCGGACGACGTCCTAGATGCCCTGCTCGCGACGAACATCCGGGCGCCGCACGTCCTCGTCGGAGCACTCGCACCGGCGATGGCAGCCCGGGGTGGGGGCAACGTCGTGAACATCGGCTCGTGGATGGCGCGCATCGGCGTGCCGTTCATGGCGCTCTACCCGGCGACGAAGGCCGCGGTCGAGCAGCTCACCCGGGCGTGGGCGGCGGAGTACGGGCCGCACGGCGTGCGGGTCGTCACCGTGGCGCCGGGAGCGACGGCGACACCCGGGAACGCAGACTCAGCCGATGTCCTCGCGGCGATGACGCAGGGCACGCCGGCGGGTGTGCCGGTCCAGCCGATCGATATCGCGCGGGCGGTGCGGTGGGCGGTGTCGGACGAGGCGGCGTTCCTGCACGGCGGGACGATCGACGTCGACGGCGGGATCGCGTCCACACGCCTGCGGTGAGGTCGTCGGCTACCGATGGTCGTCGGGGTCGCCCGCAACACAGAGCGAGTCGACGCTGACGTGGGCCCGGACCTTCGTGGCCGCGATCGACGGACGCGGCTTGCCGTCGGCCTGTGCGACGACCGCGGACACCGTGCCTGTCTCAGGGTCCATCTCGGTGCGGGTCATCGACAGCTCGTAGCCCTCGCGCTTCCAGTGCGCTCCGGTCCGCTCGACGAGCGCTTCCGGGTCGGCGGGCCGGGCGACCTCGACGAAGTAGCTGAACTGGACGGCTGTCCGGCCGCCGACTTCGCAGTCGTTCGCCACCGGCTGCGGAACGTCCTGCGGCCAGGTGTCCGGCGCGAGTGCGAGGACCGACCGGAGTTCCGACACCGCCTGTGTCTTCGCCGCGTCGACCGACACAGCGCGGCTTGGCTCGGAGGAGGAGCATGCGCCGAGGGCGGCGACGGCTGTGACAGCGAGGAGCGCGGAAACGCCTCGCGGAAGCGCATGGGAGTGCGCTTGCCTACCCGTCCTCGGTCTTGCCCGAACGGCCTGGGCGGTCCACTGCAACATCGTCACCCGTCACTCGTCGTAGTCGTCGACGGATCCATCGGCGCACGGCGAGGTGATCCGCACGACGATCGACCTTGCGTTCACCTGGTACGCGGCTCCGGCGGCATCGGCCGTCGCCGAGTACAGGATGCCGCCGTCGCCGCCGAAGTGGTTCTTCGACGGGGCGACCGTCAGCCCCTCCGATCTCCACAAGCGCTGGAAAGTCAGCGCCACCGAGCGAGCATCCGTCGCGGTCTTCACCGACACGAAGTAGCCGAAGCCGACGCCGCCCGGGCACTCCTCGGCAGATGGCTCCGGGGTGTCCGGCCACGGAACGTCGACAGCCGCCTCCGTCTTCCGCAGCAGCTCGACTGCTGCGGCCTTGGCTTCGGTCGGTGAGGGCATCGACTGATCCCCTCCACTACACGCAGTCACGCCGAGGACGACGAGCGCTGCCATGACGATGAGGATGCCGGTCTTCCGCTGCGCTGGTTGGCGGTATTCGTCTCGAACTTGACCCGGTCTGACGCTTCGGAACATCGTCTGTCACTCGTCGTCGGGGTCGCCGGCAACGCATGGCGAATTCACGTAGACCAAGGCATTGCTGCTCGTGATCTCCAACGCAGCTCCGGGTTGTCCTTCGGCTTTGGCCGTCGCCGCGTACATATCGCCGTACTTCTCGCCGAAGTCCTGCTGATCCCGCTCGACGTGAAGGCCTCTCGAGCGCCAGTACTCTGCCAGACCGTCGGCCAGCTCGCGCCGCTTCGATGCGATCGGGGCGTCGATCAACACGGCGAACCTGCTTGGGTTCGAGGCGTGACGCAGATTGCTCACGGCAGCGTCACCCGCGCGTCCTGAACGAGTGCTTGCCGAGGCCGAGCCGATCTTGGAGCGCGATGGCCCCACTCAGATATTGCGTGAGCTCGCCCGGGAGCGGCGTTCATTCGTAGTTCGCGATGTCGCCTTCGGCACACGGCGAGTCGACGTACAAGTTGACTCCCACTCGCGAGACCTCGATCGCGCCGGACGGGCCAGTGGCCGCACGCGCTGTCGCGGAGTACACCGTCCCGTACTTGCTGCCGAGGTCTTCCTCCGACGATTTGACCTCGAGACCGCGCCCCTGCCAGTACTCCTCGAATCTCGCGGCGAGCGCTTTCGCATCCTCGGAGTGCTCGACGTGCACGAGGTACTGGAACCGAACACCCTCCCCGCCGTCCGAACAACGCATTGCGACTGGTTGCGGAACGCCTGGCCACGCGAGCTCCTCTTGCTGCATCGTCGCGCGGAGCAGACTCGTCGCCTCCCGCTTCGCATCAGACGGCTTCACAGCGTTCATTTGTCCTCCACATCCGCTCGCAGTGATCGCGATCAATGCGCTTCCCACAACCACCGCGGCAACTCTCTGAGCGAAGCAGATCAAGGCAGCGTCACCTTCGCCGTCTTCGACAGCGTTTTGGTACCGACGTCGAGGTAGCCGTGGTCGTCCGTTCCTGGTCTCGCAGCGAGATCGTGCAGGTTCACCGTTGCCGCTCCGTTCGTCTCAATCACGGTCGCACCGAAGTCGTCCGTCGGGTCCACTCGGCGCGAGATGCTGAACGTCCGACCGAACCAGGCCACGTTCCCTCGCTCATCAGCTTGAGCAGAGTACATGTGCGCTGCATTCGTCGCTGCGGCGTCCGGCACCGTTGTCGGAATGCCAGCCGATCCGAGCGTCACGAGAGAGTGCACGTGGATCTCGGGATGTGCTGCAACAGCGATCGACGCCAACGTCGAGCCGTAGGAGTGAGCAACCACGTTGATCTGCGCTTCCGGCCGCGTGGCTCGCATCCCGAGCAGATCGGCTGAGAGATTGGGTGCTCCTCGTATCGCGTGCCCATCGCCGAGGACACTCAAGTCGCCGGTCTTCGCGTCCGGCGGCGCCTCGTACCCGAGCCATGTCACCATCGCCGTCGGAGATGCTCCGGCGTTCTGCTGGTAGGCCTGGATGTTCGACGCAACCCGCATGTTCTCCGTTGTGGTGGCCAGGGAATTACCCATACCCGGCACCAGGTACGAGACGCTCTCGGCGGTGTCGAGGTCGCCCACGGCGAATGCGCCGAGCGGCGGCTCTCCCAGATGGAAACTCACCATCTGTCTTGGCAGGGGCTGCACCAGGTTGAGCGCCGTTCGCGCACCTGCGTTGAAGTTGCGTAGGGCGTCGTAGAGCTTCTGCGCTTTGTTCAGGGCCACCTGTGTTTGCAGCGCACGCGGTCCGCCCAGTGACCGGTCGCGATCCCGTTTGGCTTGCTGCAGCTTCTCGTAGGCAGTTGCCTCAGCCCGCTGCGCCGCCAACCGGTTCGCCTGGTCCCGCGCCCAGTACGGCACCCCGTTGAGGTTCCCGATGACCGCGGGCAACGCCGTGATCAACGCGTCCTGCGTTGCCGAGTGCGCCCCAGCGGTCCCCCGACCGCCGAGACCGTCCCACCATGCCTTCACGGTCTCGGGCGGCATCCCCGCAAAGCGATCGGCAACCGACTGGTCCTGCGCCGCAAGGACCTCGGGCGGCATCCCGGCGACCGCGGCGAGGAAGTCCGCGTCGCTCATCGCGCCGAGCGAGCCGGCGTACGAGGGCGCAATGCCGAGGACGTCCGTGTCGGACAGCCCCGACGCCGCTGCTCGGTCGGCGGCCGCCCGTTGTTCGACGAGCGCGTCCCACTCCCCCTGCAGCCGCGTGGCGGTGGCCGCGAGGTCGTCAGCATCGGACTGCAGCCGTTGCGCCCGGCGGCCGTCGGCCTCGGTGGCGTCCTTCGCCGACGCCGCCGTCGTCGCGGAGGAGAGCGCGACGACGTTGGCCGCGGTGTCGATCGCGGTCGTCAGCTGCGACGCCCGGATCCGCTCGGCTTCGTCCTGGATCTGCTGCACCGCGTCGGCGTAGGTGTCGAGCACGTCGATCGCGGCGTCGAGTCGACCGATGATCCGCTGCGCGGCGGGCGGGATCGTCCCGACGGTGGCGGCGAAGCGGTCCTTCGACGCACCTGTCCAGTCCGCGGCGTCGTCGGCAGTGCGCGCGACCTTCGTGGCGCCCCGGCGGATGTCGTCCTGGTGGTCGGCGAGTGCGGTCGAGAGCTTCTTGACGGCGCCGGGGTCACCGGCGAAGGGGTCGGCGGTCACTTCGTCGTCTCGGCCTTCCGTGCGAGGTCGAGGTCCGCGTCGGCGACCTGCGACTTCGTGTCGTGCGCGTACTGCGCGAGGGTGCGACTCGTGTCGGCGAGCCAGGCGGCCGACCGCTGCTGCGAAGTACGGAAGGCGGCGAACGCCTGGGTGACGTCGTCGACGCCGAAGGATCCTCCGTCGGTCGGCATCGAGTCCTCCGAGAACGTCGACGTCGCATGGTCGAGCGCGTCGGAGACCTGGTCGAGCGTGCTGTACGAGACCTTGAGAGCAGCCATCGTTCCCCTTCCCCGTCGTCGCGCCCTCCGCGACGACCCCCATCGGCAACATATCACGATCGTTGCTGTGCGCAACCACAGTCCGAGTCCCTGTGGACGACGGACCCGCGTCGTGCCTCCAGGCCGACCGGCGGCGAACGCCGCCCAGCCGCCCCGCCTACTCTCGAACGAATGCCCGCCCCGCACGACCAGCCCGCCGCCAGCAGCGCACGGGCAGCCGACCGCACGACAGCCCCCGACGGCTTCATCCGCGTCCGCGGCGCCCGCGAGCACAACCTCCGCGACGTGGACGTCGACATCCCCCGCGACCGCATCGTCGCCTTCACGGGCATCTCCGGCTCGGGCAAGTCGAGCCTCGCGTTCGGCACCGTCTTCGCCGAGGCCCAGCGCCGCTTCCTCGAGTCCGTCGCCCCGTACGCCCGGCGGCTGATCGCACAGGGCAGCACGCCCCACGTCGACTCGATCACCGGCCTGCCCCCGGCCGTCGCCCTGCAGCAGCGTCGCGGCGCCCCGAGCACCCGCTCGACCGTCGGCACCCTCACCACGCTGAGCAACTCGGTCCGCATGCTCTACTCGCGCGCCGGCACCTACCCCGAAGGCGCGACGCAGCTCTACTCCGACTCGTTCTCGCCGAACACCGTCGCAGGAGCGTGCCCGCGCTGCCACGGCCTCGGCACGGCGCACGAGGTGACGGAGGCCTCGGCGGTCCACGACCCCTCGCTGTCCATCCGGGAGGGCGCGATCACCGCGTGGCCGGGCGCGTGGCAGGGCAAGAACCTCCGCGACGTGACGGCGGTCCTCGGCTACGACATCGACCGGCCGTGGAAGGACCTGCCGAGGGCCGACCGCGATTGGCTGCTCTTCACCGAGGAGCAGCCCGTCGTCGAGGTGCACCCGAAGCGCGACCGCGTCGCGAAGCCGTACAAGGGCCGGTTCTGGAGCGCCCGGCAGTACACGCTGCACACGCTCGCCGATTCGCAGAGCGAGACGCAGCGGAACAAGGCGCTGCGCTTCGTCGAGTCCGGCCCGTGCCAGCTCTGCGGCGGCTCGGGGCTGACGCGTGCAGCGCTCGCGGTGACGTTCGGCGGTCTCAGCATCGCCGAGTTCAACGCCCTGCCCCTGAGCGGCCTCGCGGAGGTCCTCCGTCCCGTCGCCGAGTTGGCGGACCCGACCCCGGCGCAGAGCACGGTGACCTCGGGCGAGCGGTCCGAGGTCGCGCGATCGATAGCGGGAGACCTCAGCGGCCGCATCGACGTCCTCATCGACCTCGGGCTCGGCTACCTCGGGCTGGACCGCGCGACGCCGACGCTTTCCCCCGGCGAGACGCAGCGCCTCCGCATCGCGACGCAGCTCCGCTCAGGGCTGTTCGGCGTGGTCTACGTCCTCGACGAACCGAGCGCGGGCCTGCACCCGGCGGACACGGAGTCGCTCGTGCGGGTCCTCGACGACCTCCGCGTCGGCGGCAACAGCGTCTTCGTGGTCGAGCACGACATGGACATCGTCCGAGGAGCGGACTGGATCGTCGACGTCGGTCCCGGCGCGGGTTCGGGAGGCGGACGGGTGCTCTACAGCGGGCCACCGGAGGGACTCGCGGAGGTCGAGGAGAGCGTCACCCGCCGGTACCTCCGCCCAGGCGGCGAGCGCCTGCAGCGCACGCAGCGCACGCCCGTCGGTACCCTCGAGATCCGCGACGCGACCCTCCACAACCTCGACCACCTCGACCTCGACCTCCCCCTCGGCGTGATGACGGCGGTCACCGGCGTCTCCGGCTCCGGCAAGTCCTCCCTCGTCGGCGGAGTCCTCCCCGCCGTCGCAGCAGAGCACCCGCTCATCACCCGCGTCGTCGAGGTCGACCAGAAGCCGATCGGCCGCACGCCGCGCTCGAACCTCGCGACCTACACGGGCATGTTCGACGCCGTCCGCCAAGCGTTCGCAGCAACGACGGAGGCCAGGGACCGCGGGTGGACCGCCGGGAGGTTCTCCTTCAACGTCGAGGGCGGCCGCTGCGAGGTCTGCCAGGGCGAGGGTTCCGTCTCCGTCGAGCTCCTCTTCCTCCCCGGCAGTTGGGCGCCCTGCCCGGAGTGCCACGGCTCCCGCTACAACGCCGAGACCCTCGAGGTCCGCCGCCACGGTTCGACCATCGCCGACGTCCTCGGCATGACCGTCGACGAGGCTGAGCAGTCCCTCGCCGACCTCCCCGCCGCCGCCCGCGCGCTGGCAGCACTGCGGAGCGTCGGACTCGGCTACCTGCGACTCGGCCAGCCCGCACCGGAACTCTCCGGCGGCGAGGCCCAGCGCATCAAGCTCGCCACCGAGCTGCAGCGTGCCCGCTCGGGCCACACGCTCTACCTCCTCGACGAGCCGTCGACCGGCCTGCACCCCGCGGACGTCGAGCTGCTGACCGCGCAGCTGCACCAGCTCACCGATGCCGGCAACACGGTCGTGGTGGTCGAGCACGTCATGTCGGTCGTCGCGCAGGCGGACCACGTCGTCGACATGGGTCCGGCAGGCGGCGGCGACGGCGGCCGCGTCGTCGCGGCCGGCACGCCGACGCAGGTCGCGGCGTCCCCGCACAGCCGGACCGCGCCCTTCCTGCGGTCCGCCATCGGGTCCTGACCACGGACCGGACGGGAGGCACGGCACCAG
>NZ_JBPUGH010000006.1:0-48932 GCF_051548005.1 Curtobacterium flaccumfaciens
ACCCATGACCGCCCAGCTCACCCCACGACGCACCCGGCCGTCCCGGCCGGAGCCGGCCGTCACGGCCAGCGTCCCGACGCCCGGCCGCGCCCGGAGACAGGATCACCCGCTGTGGTTCCTCGTGCCCGCGCTCGTGGTCCTCGTCGTCTTCTTCTTCGTCCCGACGCTGTTCAACTTCGTCTACGCGTTCACGAACTGGTCGAGCTTCCACAGCGACATCGCCTTCGTCGGCGGCGACAACTTCGCCGCGCTGTTCCAGAACGGCACCCTGCTCGCCGACCTCCGCACGACGCTGATCTACGCCGTCCTCGTGGCCGTCTTCCAGAACCTCTTCGGCCTCGTGCTCGCCCTGGTGCTCGAGGCGGACACCCGCATCAACCGCATCGCGCGCACCGCGTTCTTCGTGCCGGTCGTGATGTCCGCCCTCGCCGTCGGCTACATCTTCCAGGCCCTGCTCAAGCCAGCGGGCGGGCTCAACGCCATCCTCGGCTTCCTCACCGGACACGAGGTCACGATCGCGTGGCTCGGCAGCACCACCTGGACGCTGCTCGTCGTCGCGATCATCCACGCCTGGAAGTGGATGGGGCTGTCGATGCTCATCTACCTCGCCGGACTCAAGACCATCCCCGGTGACGTCCTGGAGGCCGCACGCATCGACGGTTCCGGCTGGTGGAGCACCTTCCGGTCGATCCGGTTCCCGCTCCTCGCCCCCGCGGTGACGTTCAACGTCGCCACCGCCCTGCTCGGGTCGATGAACGGCTTCGACATCGTCCAGGCCACCACCGCCGGAGGACCCGGCGGGACCACCGAGCTGCTCAACATCTTCATCTTCCGTACCTTCGGCCAGGGCCTGTTCGCGCAGGCCACCACGATGAGCCTGTCGCTGTTCGTGATGGTCACCCTGCTGGCGTTCCCCGTCATCTTCTTCCTGCGCAAGCGAGAGGACGTGCTCTCATGACCGTCACCGACCTGCCGCTGCCTGCCGACCAGCGCCGAGCCACGCAGCCGCAGCCCACCCTCCGCCGCCGTCGTCCGGTCAGCCGCTGGCTGCAGCCCGCCGTGGTCGTGCTGCTCGTCGTCGCACTGCTCGGGGTGCCGTTCTGGATGGTCGTCGTCACCGCCGGCAAGGACCAGGCCGAGGCGCTCGACCCGAACCTGTCCCTGCCGTCGCACTGGCAGCTCCTGGAGAACTTCGGCACGGTCCTCAGCCAGGGTCGTATGGTCCCGGCGTTCCTCGGCAGCATGCTCGTCATGGTGCCGTCCGTCCTCGGCGTCCTCATCCTCGGGTCGATGGCGTCCTGGGTGCTCGCCCGCCGGAAGAGCCGCCTCGTCTCGTTCGTGTACGCACTCGGGATCAGCGGCATCGTCCTCCCGCCCGCGGTCGTCACGATCGTGCTGCTGCTGCGCCAACTCGGCCTCGCGGGCACCGCGATCGGCATGATCGGCGTCTACATGGGCATGTACCTGTCGACGGTCATCTTCTTCGTCACCGGCTTCGTCCGGACCATCCCGGTCGAGCTCGAGGAAGCCGCCAGGGTCGACGGCGCCGGACCCGTGCGCGTCTTCGCCCGGATCATCCTGCCGCTGCTCGGCCCGACCCTCGCGACCGCGACGATCCTCATCTGCCTGTACATCTGGAACGACGTCTTCTACGCGCTGTTCGTCGTCGGTGGCCGACTCGACACCCTGCCGCTGAACCTCTACCAGGTCGCCTCGAGCGGGCTCTACCTGCAGAACTGGCACCTGATCTTCGCCTACATCATCCTGATGAGCCTGCCCCTCCTCGTCACGTTCGTCGTGATGCAGCGGAAGATCATCGCCGGGATCACCAGCGGAGCGGTGAAGTGAGCGTACTCGTCGGCAGGTCGTATCGTGAGGGGACCATGACCCCGCCTCGCCGCGAGAAGCCCGTGACCATCAGCGACGTCGCCCAGCTCGCCGGCGTGTCCGTCCCCACGGTGTCCCGTGTCCTCACCGGGGCGGCCAAGGTCAGCGAAGGCCGTCGCTTGCGCGTCCTCGACGCGATCGCCGAGCTCGGGTACCGCCCGAGCGCCGCAGCGCAGACCCTGGCGTCACGCCGGTCCAACGTCATCGGCATCGTCGCCGGGAACACCTCCCGGTACGGCTACGCCGAGGCCATCCGGGGCGTCGAGGAGTCTGCGCGGGCCGCGGGCTACCTGAGCTTCATCGTCGTCGTGGAGACGGCCGACGAGGCCGATGTCTCGGCCGCCACCGACGCGGTCCTCCGCCAGTCGCCGGCCGGGGTCGTCGTCCTGAAGTTCGACCCGCCCGGGGTGGCGGCGCTCGCGGCACTCCAACCGCACATCCCGGTCGTCGCGCTGTCCGGCGTGCCCGAGAGCGGTGTCCCGCAGGCCGTGCTCGACGAGTCGCACGCCGCCGCTGCACTCACCCGGCACCTGCTCGGGCTCGGGCACCGGACCGTCCACCACGTCCGGGTCCCGCCGTCGGGGAAGGAGGACGGCCGGACCTCCGGGTGGCGCCACGCGCTCACCGAGGCCGGCCTCGACGTGCCTGCCGTCCGGGACGTCTCCTGGGACCCCCGGTCGGCGTACGACGTCGGTGTGGCGATCGCGGCCGAGCCGGCGGTCACGGCGGTCCTCTGCGGCAACGACGAGACGGCCATGGGGCTGATCCGCGGACTCCACGACGCGGGCAAGCGCGTACCGGACGACGTCAGCGTCGCCGGGTTCGACGACCATCCACTCGCGGCGATGTTCCTGCCGTCGCTCACCACCGCACGGCAGGACTTCGCCGAGCTCGGTCGGCACGGCATGGCGCAGCTCGAGGCGCTGCTGACCGGAGCTGCCCCGCTCGCACTCGACACGGTCGACCCGCCGGTGCTCATCCGCGAGAGCACCGGCGCGCCCCACGCGTCGTCCAGCGAGAGCGCCGCTGCACCGCACGTTCCACCGGGGGAGTGACCGGTGCCAGCGTCGGAGCGTCCCACCATCTACGATGTCGCGGCCGTCGCCGGTGTCTCACACCAGACGGTGTCCCGGGTGTTGAACAGCCCGGAGACCGTCCGTCCCACGACCCGGACGAGGGTCCTCGCCGTGATCGGGTACCTGGGGTACGAACGGAGTCCCGAGGCGGTCCGGCTCGGGCAGCGACCCCGGCACTGATCCGCACGTCGACCAGGACGTCGGCGGTCCCGCGTGTCCGACTGCTGCCGGTCTGGGCCGCCCCGCGGTGGTCACGGTGCCGAGTCGTCTCCCGGGGCGCGGATCGCACCCGATCAGGACGTCGAGGGCGACCCCGTCCGCCGCACTGCCCGGACGCTGCGGACCGCATCGGGCCAGTAGGGTTCGGGTGTGGATCCGAACAGCCGCGCCCAGGTGACCGCGTTCGCCGCGTACCTCATCGGCCCGTCCGTCGTTCTCCTCGGTGTCGCCGGGGTCTTCGTCCTCGGCGCCGTACCTGGAGCAGCCATGATCCTCGGTGGCCTGCTGATCGTGTGCACGGGGATGCTCGTCAGCGCACTCGGTGCTGGCCGGCCCGAAGTCCCGCGCGCAGACGAGGCCTGACACCTCGCGACGAAGCGCAGCGACCGTCAACGGAACGCGTCGCGCCAGGGCGACGCCGGGTGCCGTGCCGCCCGCTCCCATCGGGCGCCGGAGCCGGTGACCGCTCGGAGGACGACTCGTCAGTCGGTTCCCCGCGCATCGACCCCGTCCCGGAGCCGATCGATCCTGCTCGGCAGCGCCCCGACCTCGAACTGCCCCTGATCGCTGCCGAGCGAGACGATGTGGAGTTGCGGGTTGATCGACCACAGGTGACGCAACGGCGGCCGCCGCCCGGTGTCCGGCCCGAGTGTCACGTTCGTCAGCGGAGTCTTCTCACCGCTCGGAATCCGCATCTGCCAGCGGTACCGTTCGAAGGTCATCGTCCCCGGCGACACGGTGAGACGACCGTGCCGCCACTTCTCCCCAGGCTGACGGAGGGCAACCTCGATGCGGTCGCCGACGAGACGCCGTCCGATGGCGATCCCCAGCGACAGGAGACCGGCCGCGACGGCGAGGCCGACCACGAGGCCGACGAGGTACGCCCAGAACGGACCGCGCTCGGGCCGACCGGTGACAGCGGGGACGATGAAGAAGACGCAAGCCAGCGCGATGACCATGCTCACGAGCACGGTGATGATCCGGAACGAGTGCTCTCGGAGCGGCTGACGAGGCGGCACGTGCGAGCTCCTTCGGTCCACGGGGCAGCGAGGTCGACGCCCGGAGAGCGCGCGACGCGCAACCTGAACGTACTCGCCCTCGTTCAGCCCTGCTGCGCAGCTGGCTCAGATCTGAGGGATCTGTCATGTTCCGATCGTGTCCGGTGGCTTCCGTGCTCTACCGTCGGTCCCGGGGGCTCGAGGCTCCCGCCGACCCTCCGAGGAGCTCCGATGTCCACGACACCCCCTGGCTGGTACCCCGACCCGTCCGGTCAGCACGGCACCCGCTGGTGGGACGGCGCGCAGTGGACGCAGCAGGTCGGTCCGCCGACGTGGCAGACGTCCCGCCCGCGCATCCCCGACCACGTGCCGACCGACACCGTGTGGGTGTGGATCATGGCGCTGCTGCCGATCGTCTCGTTGCCGGTCTCGCTCCTGTACCAGCCCGAGTTCCGCTACGAGGTCCTCCCGGGTGGCGTCCGGACCGTCGATCCGCGGTCGGTCTACACCGCCGGGTACCTGCTCGTGCAGGCGTTCACCCTCCTGGTCTACGCAGCGACCGTCGTGCTCGCGTACTTCGACCAGCGCGAGCTGAAGCGGCGCGGCGTCGTGCGTCCGTTCCCGTGGGGCTGGGCGTTCCTGCTGTCCCCGATCCTGTACCTGATCGGGCGGTACGTGGTCGTCCGGAAGGTCGCGCCGGGCCGACCCATGTGGCCGCTCTGGATCAACATCGCTCTCGTCGTCATCGGCTTCGTGCTCGGCATCGCCCGGGCCGTCGCACTGTTCCAGCAGATGCTCCCGTAGGCGCAGGCCGTCGCGATCGAGGGTCGCTGACGCGACCGGAGCCGGACGGGAGGCGCGGTGCGGGCCCGCCCCGCGCCTCCCGTCCGGGACGGCGGAGCCGGTGCCCTTCGATCAGTCGAGCAGCTGGACGGTTGCGATGACGGCGAGCACGAACGCGACGCCGGCCGCCGTCGACCGGAGCACGTCGATGCGCTCCCACCGCCGAACGACGTCCCGCCAGTCGCTCGGCGGGGCGTCGGCGTCCCAGTCGTTCACGCCGATGTTGATCGGCACCGTGCCGAGGAACGACGCGAGCAGGAACGCGAGGAGTGCCGCCGCCGACGCGATCCTCCACCCGAGGCCCGGGCCCGCGCCGGCCACGACGAGCACGGCGACCGTGGCCAGGACGGCGGGGAGCATGAGGATCGGCACGACGACCTTGAGCCGCTGCACGAGTGCGATCCGGGCGCGGACGTGCGCGTCGTCCGGGAGCCTCGTGAGCGCGGGTTGCACGCCCCACCGGACGATGAACTCCTCGCCGGCGAGGAGGCCGACGAGGACGAGTTGCGCGGTGAGCAGGACGGTCACGCCAGCAGCTTCGCACGGGCGATGGCCCCGCGGCGTGCCCGTTCGACCCATCGTGTTTCCCGATGGCCAGTGGCGATGATTCGGGCTACCTCCGGCCCGGACCCCTCGCCACGCTGGACCCATGCAGCTCTCCTCCCGCTTCACCACCCGCAACGCCGACCGCTTCCGGTTCGTCAAGGCCCCCGGCGTGGACACCCCGCCCGCCCAGCGCGACCCGGCGGTCATCGAGACGGTCAGCCGCATGCTCTCGGAGATCGAACGCGGCGGGATGGACGCGATCGCCCGGTACGCGAAGGAGCTCGACCGGCAAGACGCTCCGGTGGAGCTCACCACGGCGCAGATCGCGGCGAGCGGGGACCGCCTCGCGCCGGACCTGCGCGAGGCGATCGAACTCGGGTCCGCGCGCACGAAGCAGTTCGCCGCGATGCAGCGCGAGCACCTCGCGGACTTCGAGGCCGAGCTCGTCGACGGACTCGTCGTCGGGCAGCGCTACGTCCCGGTCGGCAGTGTCGGCGCGTACCTGCCGGCCGGGCGCTTCCCCCTCACCGCGAGCGCGTTCATGACGGTCGGCGTGGCGAAGGTCGCCGGTGTCCCCTCGGTCGTCGCCTGCACCCCGCCCCAGCCGGACGGCGGTGCGAACGACGCGGTGACGTACGCGGCGCACCTGTCCGGCGTCGACCGGCTGTTCGTGCTCGGGGGCGTCCAGGCGCTCGCGGCGATGGCGTTCGGCCTCCTCGACACCGACCTCGACCCGGTCGACATGCTCGTCGGGGCGGGGAACGCCTACGTGGCCGAGGCCAAGCGCCAGCTGTTCGGCACGGTCGCCATCGACCTGCTCGCCGGACCGAGCGAGGTCGCGGTCATCGCGGACGACTCGGCCGACGCGGAGATCGTCGCGGCGGACCTCCTCGGGCAGGCCGAGCACGGTCCGAGCTCCCCGGCAGCGCTGGTGACCACGTCCGAGCGGCTCGCCCGCGAGGTCGTCGCGGCGGTCGAGCGGCAGCTCCCCACGCTGTCCACGAACGGGATCTGCGGCCCGGCCTGGCGTGACCACGGCTCGGTCGTGCTCGTGCCGACCCGCGAGGACGCCGTGCTCGTGATGGACGAGTTCGCCCCCGAGCACCTCGAGGTGCAGACGACCGAGGACGACTGGTACCACGACCACCTCACCAACTACGGCTCGCTGTTCCTCGGCCACTGGAGCACGGTCGCGTACTCGGACAAGGGCATGGCGGGGACGAACCACACCCTGCCGACCGCCGGGGGAGCGAAGCACAGCGCCGGACTCTCGGTGTCCCGCTACCTCAAGCCCCTGACGTACCAGCGCATCGCCCGCGAGGCCACCCCGGCGGTCGCGCACGCGGTCGACGTCATCTCGGCGAGCGAGGGCATGAGCGCGCACCGCGCCACCGCCACGATGCGGCTCGACACGTACGCTCCCGTCACCGCGACCACCGACTGACCCATCCCCTCCATCCCCGAACCCCGAGCGCAACGGAGCCAGCGATGACCACCGAGCACCACCCCACCCCGACCGTCCCGCCCGCCCCCGGCCTGAAGCGTGAGCTCAAGGTCGCCGACGCCGCAGCGTTCTCCGTCGGCCTGATCGGACCCGTCGGCGTCATGGCACTCCTCGGCGCCGGTGCCGCGGGCATCCTCGGCCGCGGCGCCACCTGGGCCTTCGTGTTCGCCCTCGTCGCGGTCTCGCTCGTCGCGTACGGGTTCGTGAAGCTCTCCCGCCACATCGCCCACACCGGCTCGGTCTACGCGACGGTCGGCCTGACCCTCGGTGCCCGGGCCGGGTTCGTCGCGGGCTGGGCGTTGTTCTTCGCGTACGTGACCATCGGCGCGGGCTCCGGCATCGAGATCAGCCTGTTCGTCACGCAACTGCTGAACGACGTCGGGATCGCCGTGCAGCCGGACTGGATCTGGATCACGATCGTCGCGTTGGCCGTCGTCGTCCTGCTCGGTCGCCGCGAGGTGCACGTCATCACCCGGTCGCTCCTCTACGCCGAGCTCATCGGCGCGGTGCTCGTCACGATCCTCAACGTCGTGGTGCTCGTGCGCCTCGGGGTCGGTGCGGCACCGGCCGGGCGCCACCTCAGCTGGGCGTTCCTGGAGCTGCCGAGCGGCACCGACGTCAGCCTCATCGCCGGGGCGGCGGTCTTCGGGTTCCTCGCGTTCGCCGGGTTCGAGGGCGCCGCCACCCTCGGCGAGGAGACGAGCAACCCGAAGCGCGACATCCCCAAGGCCCTGAAGATCGCGATCGTCGTCGTCGGTGCGTTCTACCTGCTCTCGATCGTCGCGCAGTCGCTCGGCTACGGCACCTCCGCCGGCGGGGTGAAGCAGTTCGCCGGCTCGGCTGCACCGTACGGCGACCTCGCCCGCACCTACGTCGGCAGCTGGCTCGCCGACCTCCTCACCCTCGCCGCCGTCGTCAGCCTCTTCGCGATCTTCCTCGGCACGCTCTCCGGGGCGTCGCGCGTCCTCTTCGCGCTGTCGCGGGACACCGGGATCGCCCGTCCGATCGCGAAGCTGTCGCCGCAGGGTTCGCCGGTGAACGCGCTGAGCGTCGTCGCCGTGGTCGTGGTCCTGGTCGTGATCGGCGAGCGGCTCACCGGGGCCGCCGTGCTCGACGCCACCTACTGGGCGCTGACGGTCGGGACGATCGCGCTGCTCGTCGCCTACGTCCTCGCGACCGTCGGCGCCGTCCGGTTCCTGTTCTTCTCGGGGCGGACCGACACCCCGAAGTGGCAGATCGTCGTGCCGGTGCTCGCGCTGGCCCTCGTGCTCTACACGATCTACAAGAACGCCGTCGGACTCGAGGCCCCGTACAGCTGGTTCCCGTACATCGTCGCGGCCTGGCTGCTCATCGGGCTCGCGATCACGTTCCGCAGGGGGCTGGTCGGACGGGTCGGCGCGGCGCTGGCAGCGTCGGCGGGGAACGGCCGGGAGGCCCCTCCCGCGGTCGTCGACGGCACCTCGCCCCGGCAGGCCCAGACGCCGCAGCCCGACGAGGACGTGGTCCGGTGACGCGCGTCGCGGCGGTCCAGCTCGCGCCGGTCGTCGGCGACCTCGCCGCGAACGCGGCGACCGTCGGAGCGGCGCTCGCCGCCGTGGCGGACGACGTGGACGTCGTCGTCCTGCCGGAGCTCGCGACCAGCGGTTACGTGTTCCGGGACGCCGCGGAAGCACGCTCCTGCGCCGTCCCCGCGACGGACGCGGCCGTGACCGGTTGGGCGACCACTGCCTCCCGGCTGGCCGGCGGAGCCGGTGGGGTCGTGATCGGTGGCTTCGCCGAACTCGGCGAGGACGACCGCGTGTACAACTCGGCCGCCGTGGTCGATGCGTCCGGGGTCGTCGGCGTGTACCGGAAGGTGCACCTGTGGGACGGCGAGAAGGTCTGCTTCACACCGGGGGACCAGCCACCGCTCGTCGTCGACACGCCGCACGGCCGGATCGGTGTCGCGATCTGCTTCGACATGGAGTTCCCCGAGTGGACGCGGCTCGCGGCCCTCGACGGTGCGGAGCTCCTCGCGGTCCCGACGAACTGGCCGTGGGTCGACCGTCCCGAGGGTGAGCGGGCGCCCGAGGTGCAGATCGCGATGGCCGCGGCGCGGGTGAACCGGATGGCGATCGCGTGCGCGGACCGGTGCGGCACCGAACGGGGTGTCGACTGGAACGAGGGGACCTCGATCGTGGACGCCGACGGGTGGGTGCGCGCCGCGACCGGACCGGGAGCGGGGATGGTCGTCGCCGACCTCGACCTCGCGGGCACGCGGGACAAGACGCTCAGCCCCGTCGCGGACCTCTTCGGGGACCGGCGGCCGGACCTCTACGGTCCGCTGGGCCGTCCGTGACGGGTCTTCCCGGCATTCGGTGACGGGTCGTCTCAGCCCTCGGTGAGGAGCTCGCGGGCCAGGCGGGCGAGCTCCGCCGTGGCGGCCGACAGGACCGAGCCGTCCCGTTCGACGAGCGCGACGGTGTCGAGCACCGGCTCGGCGAACGGCGTCCAGTGCAGCCCGAGGGCCGCGGCCGACACCTCGGCCACCGCGCGGGCGATGAACGTGTCGCCGACGCCGGACGCCACGAGGGCGAGGGCCGTCTCCACCTGCTCGACCTCCACGTGCGGCTCGAGCGTCACCCCGGCCAGGCGGGCGCGCTCCGCGAACTGTCGTCGGGTGGGGTCCTTCCAGCCGTAGTGCGCGTCGTAGAGCACGAGTCGTCGCGCAGCCATCGCCTCGATCGTCATCGGGGCGTCGACGATCGACGGGTCACGGCTGACGAAGACGACCTCGTCGCGGCGCAGCGGTGTCACCCGGAGCCCTTCGGTGTCGATCGGCAGCACGACGAGGCCCGCCTCGAGTCCGCCGGACGCCACCTCGCTCGCGACCTCCACCGAGTTGAGCCCGATCACGCGGAGCCGGACGGCCGGGTGCGCTGCGTGGAACCGGGTGAGGAGCTCGTCGAGCGCGTAGTACTTCGCGTTGCGGAGCAGCCCGAACGACGCCGTCCCACCGACGAGCGAGGTCACGGCCCGGAGCGCGCGGTCCGCGGCGTCGGCCTCGGCGACGATGCGCTCGGCCATCGGCAGCAGCACGGCGCCGGCGTCGGTCAGGGTCAGGCGTCGACGGCCGCGGACGAACAGCGCGGTGTCGTACGCGCCCTCGAGCCGCCGGATGAACTCGGACACCGAGGACTGCGAGCGGAGCAGGGCCTCGGCGGCCGCCGTGAACGACCCGAGGCGAGCCACAGCGATGAACACGCGGAGCTGCACCAGGGTCACGGCGGCAGCCTAGCGACGGGGCGTGCGATCAGCGCAGCCGCAGCCGCAGCAGGACCGAGTCACCGTGCACCGGGTCGACCTCGCGCTCGCCGGTGTCCACGAAGCCGAGCTCGTCGAGCACGCGCAGCGACGCGGTGTTCCACTCCCGGACCGTCGAGGCGAGGTGCGTGTACCCGATCGATGCCGCACGGTCGACGACTGCCCTTGCCGCCTCGGTCGCGTAGCCCCGTCCCCGGTGCTCGCGGAGGAACTCGTACGCCAGCTCGGGCTCGGCCGGGACACCGACGCTGTTCGGCACGAGTCCGCAGTACCCGATCGGTGTCGCGGTGCCGAGCGTCTCGACGACGAGCAGCCCGGGAGCCGGCACGTGTCCGTACGCCCGGAGTCGGTCCTCGAGCTCGGCGACGGTGGGGTGACCGTCCGCCGAGATGCGGCGATGCGCGGGGACTCGGGGATCCCGCTCCTCCCAGAGCCGGCGCTGGAAGCCCGCGTCGGCGACCGTCCAAGGGCGGAGCCGGAGCCGCTCCGTGGACAATCCGTCGTGCGTCACGCGAGCAGCGCCGCCAGCCAGGGCTCGACGAGTTCCGCGACCTGCTCTCGTGTGGGGGCATCGGCAGCGTCGTCGTCGCCCCCGAGCCCACGCAGTCCGACGACGTGCCGGGCGATGGTCAGGCCGAGGATGCTCGCCACGACGACCGTCGCGCGGAGTTCCGCGTCCTCGGCGGCGCTCGCCGCGGCGAGGGCGTCCACTCGCTCCTGCAGGTACGCCCGCATGATCCCCGCGGCCTCCGCTGAGCTCGACATCGAGCGGATGAGTGCCATCGTCGCAGGCGGCAGATCACCCAGACGTGCGTCGAGCACCGCGCGGAGGTGGTCGTCGACCTCGTCCCCGCCGAGCGTGTCGACCGGATGCACCGCGAGCGCGAAGAGGCGGTCCTTCGACCCGTAGTGCTGGAGCACGAGCGACGGGTCGACACCGGCGCGGGCGGCGATGCTGCGGACGGTGGCCGCCGGGCCCCGGTCCGCGAACTCGCCCTGCGCTGCTTCGAGGATCCGCGCGGCCGTGGCGGCCCGGCGGTCCTTCCGGGAGATCGGCTCGGTCACGAGTTCACTCTACAACTGGTGAGCGAGCGTGCTACCGTCCACTCAACAGACGATGAGCGAAACGGAGGGTGCGGTGGGCGAAGAACTGATCGGCATCGAGGAGCACTGGGTCCACGAAGGGATCGACCGCGCGCAGCGTGCGCTGCCGGCGGCGAGGCGCGACGACAGCCTGCTGCTGAACGACCACGGCGACGTCGCGCGACAGCTCGCCGACACCGGCGGCGGGCGACTCGCGGTGATGGACGCGCAGGGGGTCGACGTGCAGGTGCTGTCACTCGCGCCGCCCGGGACGCAGGGCCTCGACGCCGCTGACGCCGTCGTCCTGAGTCGGGAGGCGAACGACGAGGTCGCCGCCACCGTCGCGGCGTCGCCCGGTCGGTTCCGCGCCTTCGCCACCCTGCCGCTCGCCGACCCGCACGCAGCCGCCGCCGAACTCGAGCGTGCCGCGGGTCTCGGTCTGGTCGGGGTGATGCTGCACGGTCGGACGGGTGACGTGCTCATCGACGACCCGCGCTACGACGAGCTCTGGACGGTCGCCGAGCGTCTCGGTCGACCGGTGTTCATCCACCCGCAGATCCCGCCGCGTCCTGTCCGGGACGCGTCCTACTCGGGCCTCGGCGACCTGCCCGACCTCGCGATGGCGACCTTCGGGTGGGGCTGGCACCTCGAGGCCGGGACGGCGGCGCTCCGGCTCATGGCACGCGGCGTGCTCGACCGGCACCCGTCGCTGCAGCTGGTGCTCGGGCACTGGGGTGAGCTGCTGCTCTTCTGGCACGACCGAGCGGACGGGTTGGCGCGCGCCGCGGGGACGGAGCGGTCGATCACGGAGTACCTGCGCGAGAACGTGTGGATCACGGCGTCGGGGATGCTCGACCCCGCGATGCTCCGGCACGCACTGGGTGTGACGGGCCCGGATCGTCTGCTGTTCTCGACGGACCACCCGTTCCAGCAGCCGAGCGCGGCTGCGATCGAGGCGTTCCTGGCGGAGTTCACGAACCCGGAGGAGCGGGTGGCGTTCGCGTCCGGCAACGCCCGCAGGCTGTTCGGGATCGCCGGCTGAGACCTCCGTGACCTCCGGTCCGGACACCGCTGCGGTCGCGGACGCGACCACCGGACGGACGGGAGGCACGGTGCCGGCCCGCACCGCCTCCCCCGCAGGCTCGGTCGGCGCGCCCCGCGCAACGCTCCGCGTTGCCGTTGAGCGGGGCGCGCCCGTCCGTCCTTCGTCGCGTCAGCGACGGTCGGCCGCGGCCCGGGGCCGCTCCGGCTCGACGATGGCGCGGACCGCCTCGGTCGTGATGCGCTCGTCCTCGACGGGCTGCGCCTGGCCGCCGTGGTCGTCAGCCGACATCGTGCGCTCGTCGAACGGTGCCGTGCCGGACAGCACCCGCTCGACCTGCTGCTTGTCGATCTGCCGCGTCCACGTGCCGACGAGGACGGTGGCGACGGCGTTGCCGGTGAAGTTCGTCAGCGCGCGGGCCTCCGACATGAACCGGTCGATGCCGACGATGAGGCCGACGCCGTTGACCAGGTCGGGACGGTGCGCCTGGAGCCCGCCGGCGAGGGTGGCGAGGCCGGCACCGGTCACGCCCGCCGCGCCCTTCGACGCGATGATCATGAAGACGAGCAGCGAGATCTGCTCCGGGATGTTCAGCGGCGTCCCGAGGGCGTTCGCGATGAAGAGCGACGACATGGTCAGGTAGATCGCGGTGCCGTCGAGGTTGAACGAGTACCCGGTCGGGACGGTGACGCCGACGACGGGCTTCGAGACGCCGAGGTGCTCCATCTTCGCGATGAGACGCGGCAGACTGACCTCGCTCGAGGACGTCGAGACGATGAGCAGGTACTCGCGGCCGAGGTACTTCATGAGGCGGAAGATGTTCACGCCCGTGACGACCCGCAGCAGCACCCCGAGGACCCCGACGACGAACACGATGCAGGTGATGTAGAAGGCGACCATCAGGGTGCCGAGGGCGAACAGTGCGGCGACGCCGGTCGCGCCGACCACCGCGGCGATGGCGCCGAACGCGCCGATCGGGGCGGCCCACATGACCATCGCGAGGATGCGGAACACGAGTGCCTGCAGGTGCCGGATGCCGTTCAGGATCGGCGCGCCCTTCTCGCCCATCGCCTGGAGCGCGAACCCGACGAGCAGGGCGACGAACAGGGTCTGCAGGATGCTGCCGCTCGTCAGCGAGGACACGAGCGTCGCGGGGATGATGCCGAGCAGGAAGCCCGACGTCGACGACGCGTTCTCCTCGGTGCCGGCCGGAAGCTCGTACTTCGCGGTCGACATGTCGAGGTGGTCGCCCGGGTGGATCAGGTTGCCCACCACCAGACCGATGGCGAGGGCGAAGGTCGACATCGCGATGAAGTACCCGAGGGCGAGCCCGCCGACCTTGCCGACGGTCGCGGCCTTGGCGATGGAGCCGACGCCGAGGACGATCGTGCAGAAGATGACGGGGGCGATCATCATCTTGATGAGGGCGATGAAGCCGTCCCCGATGGGCTTCAACCCGACCGCGAACGTCGGGGCCGCGAGGCCCACTGCGATGCCCGCGGCCACCGCGGCGATCACCGCGATGTAGAGCCAGTGCGAACGGTCCAGACCACGACGCCGACCGGGGCGCGCGGGGGACGGGTGCGTCGATGCCATGAGACTTCCTTGTCGTCCGGGTTCGGAGCGCCGTCGCTCCGATCGGCCCACCCTGCCCCGCGTCCGGCTCGGGGACGGGGTTGCGTTCATAGCGTTCACGGACGCGGTCGTGCGGTCGGGGCCGCCGGTGCCCGAGAATGGTGTCCCGCGACGAGGCGAGGAGGACCGACGTGGCACCGAGACGGTGGAGCATCGCGCAGCGGCTCTTCGCGCTGCAGCTGCTGTTCGTGGTGGTCGGGGTCGCGATCGGAGGCGCCTGGAGCTGGGCCTCGGCCCGCGCCGACCTCGAGCACGACGCGGCGGAGAAGTGCACGGCCGTCGCGGTGTCGGTCGCCCGGAACCCGTTCGTCGTCGACGAGGCCGGGTCCGCCGACCCTTCGGAGCGCCTCGAGCCGTACGCGCTCGACCTCATGCGCCGGACGCACACCGACTTCATCACGATCATGGCGCCGGACCGCACACGGTGGACGCACCCGGACCGGTCCGAGCTCGGGAAGCCCTTCCAGGGCACGATCGCCCCCGCGCTCGCCGGGAGGACGTTCACGGAGACCTACACGGGGACCCTCGGGCCGTCGGTGCGGGCCGTCACCCCGATCACGGACGACTCCGGCTCGGTGATCGGTCTGGTGTCGGCCGGCGTGACGGTGGCGAACATCTCCGGCGCACTCCTGCCCCGGCTGGGGTCGGTGATCGGCATCGCAGCGGCGGTCGTCGTGGTGTCCGCGCTGTTCTCCTGGTTGCTGAGCCGGTACCTCGGCCGCGTCACGGCGGGTCGGGGGCCCGAGGAGCTCGCGCGGGTGTTCGCGTCCTACGAGGGGGTGCTGCACTCCGTCCACGAGGGGCTCATCGTGGTCGACCGGTCGGGCGCGGTCGTCCTGCACAACGACCGGGCCGCGGAGCTGCTGCACCTGCCCGCCCCGGACGAGCGCCACGACCCGATCCCGCTCGCCGACGTCGACGTCCCCGAGGGGCTCCGCGTGCTGCTGGCCTCGGGTGACCGCGCCGTGGACGAGCGCTACGAGACCGAGGACCGCGTGCTCGTCGTGAGCCAGGAGATGGCGTTCTCCCGGGGCGCGTCGAAGCCACTGGGCACCGTCGCGACGATCCGGGACGAGACCGAGCTGCTGCAGCTGACCGGCGAGCTCACCGCCACCCGGTCGCTCAGCGAGGCGCTCCGGACGCAGACGCACGAGTTCGCGAACCGGCTGCACACGATCGTGGCGCTCGTCGAGCTCGGCCGCACGGAGGAGGCGATCCGCTTCGCCTCGGACGAGATCGACCGCCACACGGAGGGCGGTCGGGCTGAGGACCTCGCTGAGGACCTCGCTGTGGGCCCCGCTGAGGACCTCGCCGAGGACGGCGGGCCCGAGCCGACGGCCGGGTCGGTCGCGCCCGGCGTGAAGCCCGATGCGCAGCCCATCGCGCCGGCGGACGTGGTCGCCGCGGTGCTCGACGGCAAGCGACACCGGGCGCTCCGCCGTGGTGTCGCACTCTCGGTCGACACCGCTGCGCTCCGGGAGTCGGTGCCGGCCCCCGCGCTCGACGTCGTCACGGTCCTCGGGAACCTGGTCGACAACGCCGTGGACGCGGCGGCGGAGAACGCGGGCGACCACCCAGAGGTCGTCGTGACCGTCGCGACGACCCCAGCCGGCGCGCGGTTCACCGTCCGCGACTCCGGACCGGGCATCCCGGACCTCGAGACCGCGTCGGTACGCGGCTGGTCGACGAAGGCCCCCGGCCCGACCGGACGCGGCGTCGGGCTCGGCCTCGTCCAGGACACCCTCGAGCGGCTCGGCGGCACGATCGCGGTCACCACCGGCACGGACGGCAGCACCTTCGTCGTCGACCTCCCGCACCGGGAGGGCGCAGCGTGACCGACGTCGTCCGGGTGCTCGTCGTCGACGACGAGCCGCTCACCGCCGAGGCGCACGCGGCCTACGTCGGGCGGCTCGACGGCTTCGAGGTCGTCGGCACCGTGGGGACCGGGCGCGCGATGCTGGCCGCGGTGTCCGCCGAGGCCCCGGACCTCGTCCTGCTCGACTTCGACCTCCCGGACGCGCACGGCCTGCAGCTCGTCCGGGCGCTGCGCACCGCCGGGTCCGCCGTCGACGTCATCGCCGTCACCGCTGCGAACGACGCCCGGGGCGTGCGGAACGCGATCGCGCTCGGCATCGTGCAGTACCTCGTCAAGCCCTTCAGCTTCCGCACCTTCGCGGAACGGCTCACCACCTACCGGGAGTACCGCCGCGGCTTCGAGGACCGCCGAGCACTCACCCAGGCGGACATCGACCAGCGGCTCGGTTCGCTCCGGCCGACCGCGCCGTCGGAGCTGGAGAAGGGCATCGCGCGGGAGACGCTCGAGTCGATCCGGGCGGCACTGATGGAGGCGACGGCGGGCGCGTCCGCCACGGAGGTCGCCCTCGTGACCAACACCTCCCGCGTCACCGCGCGTCGGTACCTGGAACACCTCGTCGCGGCCGGTCAGGTCGAGAAGGACGTGCGGCACAGCGGCCCGGGGCGGCCCGAGTACGAGTACCGCTGGCTCCGCTGACCGGCGCGCGTCGCATCACCGCCAGGCGGCCAGGTCCCGCTCGAGCGTCTCCCTGGCCCGCGCGAGCAAGCCGCGGACGGTCGACACCGGCAGACCGAGCTCGTCGGCGACCTCGAGGTAGGACCGCCCGTCGAGGTGCCGGAGCTCCCAGCACCGCCGTTGCGGCCAGGGCATCGTCGCCAGCACGGCCTCCGCGGCCCGGACGAGCGAGGCGCGTTCGGCGACGTCCGGCGGCGCGAGGTCGACCGGGGCAGCGAAGGAGTCGTCGAGTTCGTCGAAGAGCTGCCGAGCACGCCCGCGGAGGCGGTCGACCGCGCGTCGACGGGCCGTCGTCACGAGCCACCCGCCGATCGCGGCGGGGTCGTCGATCGTGTCGAGGTGGGTCCATGCGGCGAGGAAGGTCTCCTGCACCACGTCGTCCGCCTCGACGGTGGAGCGGAGGACGCGCATCGCGGTGGCGTGCACGAGACGGGTGTGGTCGCGCACCATCGGCGCGAAGGTCGTCGCGGCGGGGGCGACGGGGGCGGGCATGAGCACGGTGCGGTCCGATCCTCGGGTGGATGCGTGAGGACCATTCGGACGCGCGGCGCTGGCGGACGGGGGCTGCGGATACCCCAGACCAGAGGGCAGAATGCGCGTTCTCTGCTTCCCGGTGGGACGGCGGCGAGCGGGACCGTCGGGCGGCCGCGAGCGGGACCGTCGGGCGGCGGCCCGGCATCGGTCAGAAGTGCGTCGACCCCCGGAGTCGCCGCGGACGCCCGTCCGGGTCCGCGGCGAGCCGCGCGAGCGGGGCCGCCCACAGGCGCTGCCACGCCGACACCGGCTCGGGGACGTGCTGCCGGACACGACCGGGCGGCCGGGGTCCCGGTTCGCCGTCCTCGTGCCAGTGGTCGAGCGCCCGCGCGGACGCCTTCCACAGCGCGAGCAGGTCGGCGCCGGTGCCGAGGAGCCTCGGGTCGTCCGGCGTGGTCGCGAGGTGCTCGGCCCACAGTTCCAGCCTGAGGTCGCGCGCGGTCGAGCCTCCGACCACCGCGCACGTCAGTTCGCTGTCGGACGTCCAGGATCGGCGGTTGAAGTTGTCCGAGCCGATGGTGAACCACTCGTCGTCGACGATGCAGACCTTCGCGTGGATGTAGATCGGTCGACCGGACTCGTGCTCCAGGTCGAACACGCCCACGCGGTCCGGAGCTGTCCGCTGCAACTCCCGGATCGCGTCGATCTGCCCGAGCCGCGCAGGCGGACCACCGAGCGCGCCGTCGGAGTTCGGGTAGCGGGGGACGAGCACGACCACCCGGAGCTCGCGGTTCCGTTCGAGGGCTTCGGCGATGCCGGACGCCACCTCGCGTGACCACAGGTACTGGTCCTCGATGCTGATGAGGGAGCGCGCGTTCCGGAAGGCCTTGCCGTACGCCCGTGCCACGCTCCGTTCCCCGTGCGGCGCGAACGGGAATGGCGGCCGCTTCACCCCGTACGTGCGCAGCAGCTGGACGGCGTGGTCGCCGGCCGGGGGCGGGGGCGGTGTCCGCTCGGGCAGCGGTTCCGGGTGCCGCGGCATCCGGGTGAGTCGCTGCAGGAGCATCCGGTAGGGCAGGCTGCGGTCGAGCGGGTGCGGGTCGTCCCACCGCTCGGCGAACACGGCGAGGACGTCCGCGACGACGGGCCCGCGGAGTTCCATCGAGGCGTCGTGCCAGGCGGGGCGGTCACCGTAACGGGCGTCGATCGCGACGTGCTGGGGATCGCCCTCGTGCGCGGCGTCGTCCCGGCGGCTGTGGCACAGGTCGATCCCGCCGACGAACGCGACGTCCGCTGCCGGGTCGTCGTGGTGCTGGATGACGAAGAACTTCTGGTGGTGCGAGCCGAAGACGCGCACACGCTGGTCGAGGAGGACCTCACCACCGGCCTCGTTGACCTTCCGTCCGAGCAGTTCGTTCGACCGGGCGCTGAGGGACGCCGAGACCCGTTCACCGTGCGATCGCCAGATGAGTCCGCGGACCTCGACCCCGGCGCGTGCGCGATCGGCCAGCAGGTCACCGATGGTCGGGCCGTCCGGGAGCAACCGTTCGTCCGCGTCGCCTCGCCAGTCCGTGAACCACACGCGGTCACCTGCCCCGAGCGCGGACAGCTCGGCGTGCAGTCGCGCGAAGTACGGCGCTCCGTGCACGAGCGGGATGACGGCGTTGCCCTCGGACCACGCGCCGCCGCCGCCTCCGGCGTCGGAGTGCACATCGGTGGCGGTGTTCCCGCGTTCGTCGCGGGCCAGGAACCAGTGACGCGGATCGGTGGGCACGTCCGCAGACTACGGCGCGGGACGCGGGAGTGGCCGGGGCGTCCCCCGGCGTTGCCGGATCGGACCGGACCGCTCACCGGATCAGGGGTGGCAGACGGCACGGGCGTCGGACGGGAGGCCCGTGGCGGCGCCGCCACGGGCCTCCCGGCCGTCAGGCGCTCGCGTCGGCCGTCGCGGCGTCCTCGACCAGGCGGACCGTCACCGTGACGAGGTCGGCGCCGCCCTCGACCCACTGGTCGACGAGCCCGCGCACGCGCTCGCCGACCTCGCGGACGGTGTCCGGGGCCGGGCGGTCCCCCGAGACGGCGATGCCGGCTGCGACGCGCACGGCGGCGCCGTGCCGGTCGATGTCGACGAGCACGTCGGGCTCCCGGAGCGCGAGGGCCGTCGCGACCACCTCGGCCGCCGCGTGCACGAGGGGCCAAGGCGGGTACACGGCGAGCACGCCGGGGACCCCGCGGATCGCGGCGGTGAGCTCGCTCGACAGTGCTGCATCGTCCACGGTGGGCTCCTCAGGGCAGGACGACGTCGTCGAAGCGGACGTCGATCGACGCGATCGTGAGTTCGGTGTGGTGGGCGAGCGCGGCGGCGACGGCGTCGCGCAGCCGGTCGGCGGTCTCCTCGGCGGACGCCCCGTAGAGCAAGCTCGCGGTCACTGCGACCCGGACGGGTGCGCCGGGCACGTCCACGTCGCCGTCGAGTTCGCAGCGTCCCATCACGACCTCACGGAGGGCGTCCCCGGCACGCCGGACGACGCCGCGCACCGCGGCTTCGGTCATCGCGAGCCGCAGCCGCGGGTCCGGGTGCGCGACGGGGACGTCGCGTCCCGACCGGACCTCGGATCGGATGGTGTCCAGCAGGCGGTCGATCCAGGCGGTCTCGCGACCCGCTTCGTCGTCCGCGCGCCGTTGCAGTGCGCCGAACGACAGCTCGCGGAGCCGCTGCATGTTCGCCAGGGCCAGCCGGCACCCCGGCGAGGACTCGATGGATGCGTCGAGGGGTTCGCGGCCGCGGTCGAGGTAGTCGGCGAGCTCTTCGATGGTGTGCCCGTCGAGGTCGTCGTCGGGCACCGGGAGGTCGTGGTCGGTCATCGCCATCCCTCCATCTCGGCGGCGAGGAACCGTCGTGCTCGTGCGAGGAGTCCGCGGACGGTGGACGTGGACAGCTCGAGTTCGTCGGCGATCTGCTGGTAGCTGTACCCGGCCGTCTCACGGAGGAGCCAGCACCGGCGCTGGTCGGCGGGGAGCCGGTCGAGTGCCGTCAGCAGGGCGTCGAACTGCAGCCTGTTCTCGACGATACGCTCCGGGCTGCGTGCCGCGTCGACCGGGGCCTCGACCTCGCCGAGTTCCTCGTGGTGCCGACGGCGGCGGAGGCGGTCCAGCGCCTTCCTCGTGGTGATCTGCAGCATCCAGGAGCGGAACCGCGCCGGGTCCTCGAGGTCGGACAGCTTGCGCCAGCCGGTGAGGAAGGCCTCCTGCACGACGTCGTCTGACTCGAGGGTCGACCCGAGGACCTGCTCGGCGTACACCCGCATCAGGGCACCGTGTCGACGGGCGAGCACCTCGAACGCCAGCACGTCGCCGTCCGACGCCCGTACCACGAGCGTGGCGTCGGAACCGCGCTGCAGGGGATCCTCGTCGCCCATCCCCGCCTTCCGGTCCACAGTCGGTCCCGACCGGTCGATCGGAACTCCGAGCATGCACCACGGGGCCGCGACGTGCCCGGGGATCGCTCGTGGCGGCGGTTTCGTGACATCCGCCCTCCCACGGACGTCTACCCGTACGACATGCACCACGACGCCACACCCGAGGCCCACGAGCCGGCCAGTACCCACGAGTCCCCGAGCACGCCCTCGTCGTTCGACCCCCAGGGCCCCGTCCGCGACCTCTGCATGAGCGTCTTCGACCGGTGGCGCTGCGGCCGGGAGGACGGGCACGCGGGGCTCCACTCCACCGGCGACGACGGGCTGACGGCGTCGTGGAACGACACGGCGGCCGGTCGCCGGCTGCGCTGGCGCTGACGGCTGACCGCTGGCCGCTGACCGCTGCGTGCTCTCGCCTCCTACCACCGAGGTCGCGTCGGCGCGCAGCCGCGACCGGGGTACGTCGCAGATGCGCGGTTTCCGGTCACACCGCGTCACGACGCGGCCGGTTCCCGAAGAGTGGTCCCGCGGCGGTACGGATCGGGGGACAAGAACCGGCCTCGAACGGCTCTTGTCTGGGAAGCCGATGGAGGATCTCGGTCCGGCGTGACCACCGTCTGGGGAGGCCCGTCTCATCCGTGAACAGCAACCGCTGGGAACGCCCGGCGGGACGAACGGAAGGAAACGACATGGCTGACACCACGACCACCACCCCCACCCTCGCTGCGAACCGCGCGGCCGGTACCCACGCCGCGGGCTCGAACCCGACCGGCAAGACCACGATCGACGACACCGTCGTCGAGAAGGTCGCCGGCATCGCCGCTCGTGAGGTCAACGGCGTGCACTCGCTCGGCAAGGGCGCCGCCCGTGCGATCGGCGCGATCCGCGACGCGATCGGCCAGCGTGACTTCGGTCAGGGCGTCAAGGTCGAGGTCGGCGAGAAGCAGGTCGCCGCGGACATCGTGATCGTGGCCGAGTACCCCGTGTCGCTGCAGCAGGTCGCCGACGGCGTGCGGTCGTCGGTCTCCCGCGCGCTGACCCAGATCGTCGGCATGGAGGTCGCCGAGGTCAACGTGACCGTCCAGGACGTCTACATCCCGGGCGACGACGACGACAACGACGACAAGAAGGAGTCGCGCGTTGAGTAACACGTTCGCAGGCGCCCTCATCGGGGCGATCCTGGCCGTCGTCGCACTGCAGTTCGGGTTCGGTGGCTTCGTGCTGGTGATCGTGTTCGGCGCGATCGGTGCCCTCGTGGCGGCGCTCACGTCGGGCAAGATCGACCGCGGTGCCCTGACCGACGTGCTGACCGGACGCCGGAGCTCCCGGTGACCGGCGGCCCGGGTGTGCCGGGCCGCGTGGAGATCTCCGCTCGTGCGTTGAACTCGCTGGCGCGGGCCGTCGCAGCCGAACGGCTCGGCGCGCCCGCCCGGCGGGTCCGCGTGGAGCTCGGTGACCACGCGGGCGGCATCGCACTGCAGGTCACCGGTCCCATCCGCGCACGCGACGACGTCGTCGGATCGGCCGTCGCCGCTGCCGAACGCGTCCGTGAACGGGTCGGCGAGCTGTCCGGCCGGCGGGTCGGCAGCGCCCACATCGAACTCACCGGCATCGTGCACGAGCACGACGGCCGGGTCCGCTAGGAGGAACCCATGAGCACCGCCTCGCTCGAACGGCGCATCCAGCGTCGGAGCATCCACCGTTCCCGGTCCGGCGCCGTGTCGGTGTCCCTGGTCGTCCTCGCGCTCGTGGCGGCGTGGGTCGGTACGGAGTCGGTCCTGAAGGCCGTCGGTGCGGCCCCGCTGCTGGCGGACCCGCAGACGGTCGTCGACGCGGCCCTGAAGCCCGATGCGGCGTTCACGACGATCGTCGAGGTCGTCGCCGTGGTGCTCGTGGTCCTCGGGATCGTGCTGATCGTCCTGGCCCTCAAGCCCGGCCGGCAGCACCGTTCCGCGGTCGAGCACGACCGGGGCGCCGTCGTCATCGACACCCGCATCCTCGCGTCCACCGCCGCGAACGCGGCCGGACTGGCCGCCGGCGTCCCCGAGGACAACACCTCCGCGACCGCGCGCGGCCGGAGCACTGAGGTCCGCGTCGTGCCCGTCACCGGGATCCCGGTCGACGAGCAGCGTATCCGGTCCGCGGTGGAGGAACGCCTCGGTCGGCTCGACGGCCGGTTCGGTAAGCGGGTGACGGTCCGTGTGGACGAGAAGGGAACGTTGGCATGACCCGGAGCAACCGCACCCTGAACCGCATCATCCTGCTCGTGTTGGGCCTCGTCGCCGTCATCGTCGGCCTGACCATCGGCGCCGGCGTCCTGCCTCCGGTGCGTGACGCCCTCAACCCGTACGTCACGTTCCCCTCCAGCCTCACCGTTCCTGCGGCGTCGCTGTGGATCGTCGTCGCCGCTTGCGTCGTGGTGATCGTGCTGGCACTGCTGTGGGTGTTCACTCGCGGCCGTGGCGGCACCAGCGTCGCCGTCCGGGAACGCAACGGTGAGGACCAGGTCACGATCAACGTCGCGCTCGTGCGGGACGTCATCGACCACGAACTCGCCGGCGTCCGCGACGTCGTCGGCTCCAAGGTCGACACGTACCTCGTCAAGCGGCAGCGTGCCGCACGGATCCGGGTGAACGTGCGCCGTGGCGGTGACGCGGTCACCGTCCTCGACGCCGTCGACCACGCGATCGGCGTGCTGGACCGCACCCTCGGCCGGCAGGTCCCGGTGCTGGTCCACCTCACCGGCGGCACCCGCGCCGCCCTCGCCAAACCCACCCGCGTGCAGTAGCCCCAAGCACCCACCACACGCAACCAGACCCCGGGAGGCGCACCGCGCCTCCCGGCCGGTCCGGCGTGCTCCCCACCCGATCAACCCCGACGGCAGGACGCAGCAGCGTCCTGCCGTGCTTCATGAGGAGACCCCCATGGCCAAGCAACACCCCGTCAGTGCGTCCACCTCCGAGCAGCGCCGAGAGGACGCGGCCACCTGGTCGCCGCTCGCGCGCTACGCGTCCGAGTTCTTCGGCACCTTCCTGCTCGTGCTCGGCGGTGTCGGCACCGCCCTCTTCGCCGCCAACGTCCCGAGCGCGACCGACAACCAGCAGGGCGTCGGCTACCTCGGCGTCGCGCTCGCGTTCGGCCTCACCCTCGTCGCGGGCATCTCCGCCGTCGGGCACATCTCCGGTGGGCACTTCAACCCGGCCGTGACGCTCGGGCTCCTCGCCGCCGGTCGCACGGACGCCAAGCACGTCGCCGGGTACATCGTGTCCCAGGTCGTCGGCGGTCTCGTCGCCACGAGCATCATCGCGGCGGTCCTCAGCGGCAAGCCCGGTGCCTTCGCTGCAGCCCGCGAGGGCGGCTTCGCCTCGAACGGCTACGGGGACGCCAGCCCGAGCGGGTTCGGTCTCGGCTCGGTGTTCCTGACCGAGGCGGTCCTGACCGGTGTGTTCATCGCGGTGATCCTCTCGATCACCGCGAAGAAGGAGTACCAGGCCGTCGCGCCGCTCGGGATCGGGCTGACGCTCACCCTGATCCACCTCGTGAGCATCCCGGTGAGCAACACCTCGGTGAACCCGGCGCGATCCATCGCCGCGGCCGTCTACGGCGGGGCCACTCCGCTCGCGCAGCTCTGGGTCTTCATCGTCGCGCCGATCCTCGGAGGGGTCGTCGCCGGACTGGTCGTCCGGGTCGCCGGCCGGAAGCGTCTGACCAGCTGACGGGACGCCTGGTGCGGCGACGCTGCGCACCAGCCGCGTGAGGGACTGCACGCTGTGCGGTCCCTCACGACTCGTTCACCTGCCGTCCCCCGAGCGGGGGCGATCACGGGGCGAGACTTCCCACATGAAGCTCTTCGGTAGGACCAAGGGTCGACGGCGCACCGCAGCGTTCGTCGCAGCGGCAGGCATCTTCGCCGCCGCGTTCGCGGGTGTCGCGACCACCAACGCCTCCGCAGCCGATGCCAGCACGGCGCAGCGCGGGACCACGATCACCTCGACCGGGCTGCGTCCCGGGCAGGTGAAGCACGTCTGGTTGATCATCCTCGAGAACAAGTCGTACGACGCGACCTTCACGGGCCTCAACCAGAACAGCTACCTCTGGAAGACCCTGCCGGCGCAGGGGGTGCTGCTGAAGAACTCCTACGGCACCGGCCACTACAGCATGGACAACTACCTCTCCATGGTGGCCGGCCAGGCACCGCAGGCCGACACCCAGGCCGACTGCAACGTCGTGAACACCCGGTTCGGATCCGACCGGAGCATCATCCGCTCCGGGAAGGACGCGGGGCAGGTGCGATCGCTGGCGAACGCCTCGCAGCCGAGCGGCGCCAACGCTCCCGACGGGTCGAACGGCTGCACGTACCCGCACGCCACGCCCACCCTCTTCAACCAGCTCGACGCCGCACACAAGACGTGGAAGGGCTACGCGCAGGACCTCGGGAACCAGCCCGGTCGTGAGGACGGTGTCTGCGGTGCCCCCGGGACGGCCGCGAACAACCCCAAGACGAACCCGACCTACCTGACCCCGACGGCAGACCACCCCGCACCCACGGGCGTGACGAGCTTCACCGGCGCCCAGGCGAACGACCAGTACGTCGCGAAGCACTTCCCGTTCCCGTGGTTCGAGGGGCTCACGGGCACTGCCGGGGCCCACGGATCGGCGGCGAAGTCGCTCACCACGCCAGCCCAGGGCGGTACCGACTGCGACGCGGCGCACATCGCGAACCTCGACTCGTCGTCGAACGGCCTGTTCCGCGACCTGCAGCACGAGAAGACCACCCCGGCGTTCAGCTGGATCACGCCGAACAACTGCAGCGATGCACACGACGCCGTCTGCAAGGGGAACAACCTCTCGGGGTCGTTCACGAGCAGCGGGCAGCCGGTCTACCAGTCGGGCACCCCGGCGCCGGAGTCGACCACCCCGAAGAACCACACCGGTGGTCTCTACGCCTCGGACCTCTTCCTCAAGTACTACGTCCCGATGATCGAGCGCTCGGCCGCGTTCAAGGACGGCGGCCTCATCGACATCACGTTCGACGAGGCGAACCCGCCCTTCACCTACACCGGCAACAGCTTCAACAACGCGAACCACTACGGCCCGACCCTGTCGGACAAGCCCGATGCATCTTCCGGGATCGCGGCCGACCGCGCCGGAGAGAACATCAACGGCAAGAACGTCGCCTACGAGCCCACCGGCCCGAACTCGACGCTCGGCAAGGACGCGAAGGGCAACCAGCTCTACCCGGGCCCCGGCGACAACGCCTTCATCGACCGTCCGCCGGTGTGCACGCAGACCTCGCCGACGCTCGTGCCCGCGAACTGCGTGCCCGGCATCGTCCGCGGTGGCTCCGGCAACACTCCCGGAGCGCGCACCGACGCCGTCGCCGCGAACACCGCGTCGAGCTACGTCAGCGACCAGTCGATCGTCGCGACCGACACCGGCCGCGGCGTGACCGACACGACCGACACGACCGGTCCGGGTGGCATCAGCCCGATCCCCGCCGACACCTTCGTCGGTGCGGTCAGCGACACCGGTCCGCAGTTCCCGACGACCTCCTCGGGCTCGGTCGTCAACGGCTCGTTCCAGCTCCTCGACGCTTCGGGCAACCCCGTCACGCCGACCGGCCCGGTCACGAGCCTCACGCTCAGCGCCGAAGGGGCGCCCGGGTTCCTCAGCACCGGACAGACCGCCGACCCGCTGTACGACGCCACCGATGCCACCCCCGGCGGCGGCGACACCGGCAGTGTGCTCATCAGCCCGCTCATCAAGCCCGGCACCGTGTCCACGACGTACTACAACCACTACAGCTGGTTGCGGACGATGGAGGACCTGTTCGGGGTGAGCCGAGGGGACGACCACCAGCGGCTGCCCGGCGGCACCGTCTCCGACGGCGTCGACGGTCGCGGACACCTCGGGTACGCGGGTCAGGCCGGGCTCGAGCCGTACGGGCCCGACGTGTTCAACAACGCGTCGCCGAGGCACCACCGGTGACCAGGGTGTTCCGGACGACCGCCTCGCTCACCACCGCTGTGGTCGGGGTGGTCGTCCTCGCGGGCACACTCGTCGGCTGCTCGTCGTCTCCGCACGCCGAGCCGAGGGCCGAGGACACCTACGGCGGCATGCCGTCCTACCTCGCGGGGATCTCGTCGACCACCGACGAGGTGCTCGACGGCACCGCGGCCCGGCCGGCCCTGACCTCCGAGGGGGACGCGGTCCGCGTCCACCTGCACGGGGGCGCGACGGTGCTCGCCACCGTCACCGGTCCGGTCGTGCCCGGTGAGGGGCTGCCGTACCAGGGCGAGACGACGACCTGCACGTGGACGGTGTCGTTGCGGGACGCCTCCGGCAGCGTGCCGGTCTCCCTGACCGACCTGACGACGACGGACCAGCTCGGGAACGCCTACCGGCTGTCCCCGGTCCCGGGGAAGGGCACACCGTCGAGCGTGCTCCGTCCCGGGCAACGCACGACGTTCGAGGTCCGCACCGTCATGAAGGTCGGCGAGGGTGTGCTGCGCTGGGCGCCCGGCGGCGGGAAGACCCTCGCCGAGTGGGACTTCGAGGTCGAGAACGACTGAGGTCGCTGACGCGACCGACCGACGAACGGGAGGCACGGGGCGGCTCCGCCACGTGCCTCCCGTCCGTCGTCCGGTCACCACTCCACGACGATCGTTTCAGACCGCGGCGAGCTCCCGCGTCAGCGCCGCCACGAAGTCGTCGATGTCCTGCTCCGAGGTGTCGAACGAGCACATCCACCGCACCTCGTTCCGGCTGGCGTCCCAGTCGTAGAACCGGAAGTGCTCGCGGAGCCGGTCGGCCACGCCCGCCGGCAGTGTCGCGAACACCCCGTTCGCCTGGGTCTCCTGGCTGAACCCGACGCCCTGGATGCTGCCGTCAGCGATGCCTCCCTCGAGCGCGCCGCGGAGCCGAGCAGCCATGGCGTTGGCGTGCCGGGCCGAGCGGAGGTAGAGGTCGTCGGTGAGCAGGGCGATGAGCTGCGCCGACACGAACCGCATCTTCGACGAGAGCTGCATGTTGAGCTTGCGGAGGTAGTGCAGCCCCTCCGACGCCGAGGGGTTCAGCACGACGACGGCCTCGCCGTAGAGGAGGCCGTTCTTCGTGCCGCCGAAGCTCAGCACGTCGACTCCGGCGTCGGTGGTGAAGGCACGCAGGGGAACGTCGAGCGTGGCGGCGGCGTTCGAGATCCGGGCACCGTCCATGTGCAGCTTCATGCCGAGGCCGTGCACGTGGTCAGCGATCGCGCGGACCTCGTCGACGGTGTAGGCGGTGCCGAGTTCGGTGGTCTGGGTGATCGAGACGACGAGCGGCTGGGCACGGTGCTCGTCGCCCCAACCCCAGGCCTCGCGGTCGATCAGTTCCGGTGTGAGCTTGCCGTCCGGCGTCGCGACCGGCAGGAGCTTGATGCCGCCGACCTTCTCGGGCGCACCGGCCTCGTCGGTGTGGATGTGCGCGGTCGCGGTGCACACGACGGCACCCCACCGCGGGAGCATCGACTGCAGCCCGACGACGTTCGCTCCGGTGCCGTTGAAGACCGGGAACGCCTGCGCCTGCTCGCCGAAGTGCTCGGTGAAGACCTCCTGCAGCCGTGCCGTGTAGACGTCCTCGCCGTAGGCGATCTGGTGGCCCTGGTTCGCCGCGGCGATGGCGTCGAGGACCTCCGGGTGGATGCCGGCGTAGTTGTCGGAGGCGAAGCCGCGGAGGTCGAGGTCGTGGAGTCGGAGGGTCACGCGTCGATCCTAGGTTCGGTGGCGGAGGGCTCGGGCGCCAGGGGGATCCGGACGCCGTTCACCGCGGCCGGCTCGGCGTCCCAGAGTCGGACGACCTCGTCCCCGAGGCGTGCTTCCAGCCCGTCGAGCGCCTTGACGACGAAGACGGTCGCGGCAGCGGTGGCCGGGGCGTCCTTCCGGAAGCCCTGGGCGACGGCCCGGGTCCAGGCGTCGGCGGCCGCCTTGGCCGCGGCGTAGTTCGCACCTCCGGCGGTGGGGGACTCGACACTCGTCGACGACACGACGGCGAGGCGCCCGGCGGGCGAGGCCACGAGGTCGTCGTACAGGGCACGGGTCGTGTTCCGGAGCGTGCGGAAGCCGCGGTCGAAGAAGTCCCAGTCCTCGTCGGACTGCCCGGCGAGACCGCCGCCACCCCGCCACCCGCCGACGAGGTGCACGAGACCGTCGACGTGCGTGTCGTCGGCCTGGAGGCGCGACACCAGTCCGTCGACCGCGCTGCGGTCCGCCAGGTCGCACCGCTGGGTCGTGACCTGCGGGACGGACGCGCGCAGTGCCTCCAGGCCGTCTTCCCGGGCACCGACGGCGACGACCGCCGCACCCGCGGCGACCAGTGCTCGCGACACGGCCGCGCCGCTGGTGCTGGTCGCTCCCGCGACCAGCACCGTGCGGCCGGCGAGTGCGCCGCCGCTCACGCGGCGGCAGCCGGGGCGTCGTCGGTCGTCCCCGTGATGCCCGCGGTGGACTGGATGACGGTCGCCATCTTCTTGTTGAGGGCCTCGTAGAACATCGACAGCGGGAACTCGTCGTCGAGGACGGCGTCCGTGTAGCCCTTCGGTGGCCCGGCGAGCGTCTCCTGCGGCAGCCCCTTCGCCCACGTCGAGGCGGGGTGCGGCGTGAGGGTCTGCGTGAGCATCTCGTAGGCGGCGAGCCAGTGCGCCGACTTCGGGCGGTCGATCGAGCGCCAGTAGAGCTCGTTGATCTGGTCGCCCAGCGCGATGACCACGTCGGGGACGGCGTCCCAGTCGATCGTCAGCTGGGTGTCGGTCCAGTGCAGGACGCCGTGCTGGTGCAGCCACGCGAAGAGGAGCTGCCCGCCGAGTCCGTCGTAGTTGCGCACGCGGCTGCCCGTGATCGCGAAGCGGAAGACCCGGTCGAAGAGCACCGCGTACTGCACGAGCTTCGCGTGGTCGCGGATCGCGCGCTGAGCGTCCGACAGCTCGGCGTCCGGCACCTCGGACAGCGATCGCTGCAGGGACACGGATTCGCGGAACGCCGTGAGGTCGCAGCGCAGCTCCTCGAGCGAGTACAGGAAGAACGGCATGCGCTGCTTGATCATGAACGGGTCGAACGGCAGGTCGCCGCGCATGTGCGAGCGGTCGTGGATGATGTCCCACATCACGAAGACCCGCTCGGTGAGCTCCTGGTCGTCGAGCATCGCCGCTGCGTCCTCGGGCAGGTCGAGCTTCGTGATCTCGGCGGCGGCACGGACGACCCGGCGGTAGCGGGCGGCCTCGCGGTCCTGGAAGATCGCGCCCCAGGTGAACGCCGGCACCTCGCGCATCGAGACGGTCTCGGGGAAGAGCACGGCGGAGTTCGTGTCGTACCCGGGGGTGAAGTCGACGAAGCGGAGCGCCACGAAGAGCTTGTTGCCGTAGTCGCCGGCCTCGAGCTCGGCGATGAAGTCCGGCCAGATGACCTCGACGAGCAGGGCCTCGACGAAGCGCGAGCTGCTGCCGTTCTGCGTGTACATCGGGAACACGACGAGGTGCCCGAGGCCGTCGACACGGTGCTGCTGCGGCTGGAACGCGTTCAGCGAGTCGAGGAAGTCCGGGACGCCGAAGCCCTGGGCCTCCCACGCCGCGAAGTCCCGTCCGAGCAGGTCGAGGTACTCAGCGTCGTGCGGGAAGGCGGGGGCGAGCTCGGCGATCGCGGGGACCACCACGGCCAGCAGCTCGGACGCGGCGGCGTGGTCCGAGCGCTCGGGGACGGAGCCGTCCGCGGCCTGCAGGTCCTGGAGTGCGACGACGGCGTCCTTGAGCCGGAGCCACGCCGGGTGGTCCGCGACCTCGCGCACGCGGTGGTGCTCCACCACGGGCCGGTCCTCGACGACCTCGGGCTCTCCGATGATGGCGTCCTGGGTGAACCTCTGGACGAACTGCGACATCTCGAACCTCCCGTCATCGGGCCGTCGTGCATGGCCGGACCGCCTCGATCGGCGGTCCTGACGGAATCCTAATGAGGACCGCGAGCGGCATTCTTGCCACTTTCCGGCGCTTTCCTGCGCGCTGGTGGGACGCACGCTCGGAACCGAGCGCGGCACGCACGACATCGTTCGCGGAGCGCTCCTGACCCCCGTCCGGGACGGTCATCCTGCGGGATGATCCGGCTGGCCGACCGGTCTCGCTACGGTGACGTCGACCGCGTGCCGCCCGGGGCCTGCGCTCGCAGACAGGGGTACCCCGACATGGACCGTCACCACCGCCAGCACAGCCCTCGCCGGCACCGTCGCTCGGGTCGCGCGCACCTCGCCGCCGCGGCCCTGGTCACGGCGTTCGCCCTCGCCGGGAGCCTCGTCGCGCTGCCAGCGGTCGCCGCCCCGTCGGACGGCACGACAGCCGCTCCGGTGGGGTCGGCCGCGACGGGCGACGGGACCGCGCCCGTCGCGACCGGGCCCGGCTGGACGGTGACCCCGACCGACGGTGGGTACACCGTCACCCTGACCCTCGACGAACCGCTGCCCGTCCGCGCCGCCGCCCCGACGCTCGTGGTCGACGGCACCGACATCGGCATCGCAACGACGAGCCTCGACCAGCGCACCCTCACCGTCACGACGACGGACCCGTCCGTGGCGGACGCCACGAGCGTCGTGCTCGGCTCGACCGGCGGCGTGCAGCGGCCGAGCGGCTCCTCACCACAGGTGCAGGCGAAGCCGCAGGCCGGTCCGCGGGAGACCCCGGCGCCGCTCGACTCCGACCCCGCCGCCGCGGGGCCGTACTCCGTCGTCCGCGCCGACTACGACCTCGGGGACCAGGCCGAGACGATCCGCGGGTTCGCCGGGCGCAAGGGCGAGATGCGCGCGGCCGTGTGGCTGCCGTCGAACGCCCCGGGGAAGCGCCCCGTCGCGGTGTTCCTGCACGGTCGGCACGAGGCGTGCTCCGGCGGGACCCCCTCGAAGACCGGCTGGCCCTGCGGGAAGAACCAGACCGTCATCCCGAGCTCCCTCGGCTACACCGCGGCGGCGCAGGCCCTCGCCAGCAACGGCGTCGTCGTCGTGTCGATCTCGGCGAACGCGATCAACGCCCTCGACGGCACGTACGCCGACGACGGCGGGGCGCTCGCGCGTGGTCAACTCGTCCTCGACCACCTCGCGCTGCTCCAGCGCGCGGACGCCGGGGCCGAGCCGCGCCTGTCGGCGGAGCTCGTCGGCAAGCTCGACCTGCAGCACGTCGGGCTCATGGGGCACTCCCGCGGCGGCGACGGCGTCGTCCGCGCGGCGCTGCTCAACGCCCAGCGGAAGCAGCCGTTCGGCATCGTGTCGGTCATGCCGCTCGCTCCGACGGACTTCGGCCGGACGACCCTGCCGGACGTCGACACCGCCGTGGTGCTCCCGTACTGCGACGGCGACGTGTCCGACCTGCAGGGCCAGCACTTCTTCGACGACTCCCGGACGGCGTACGGCGACGACGTGCTCCGCTCGTCGGTGCTCGTGATGGGCGCGAACCACAACTTCTTCAACAGCGTGTGGACCCCCGCCACCTACCCGAAGGCCTCGTCCGACGACTGGTGGGACGACACCGACCCGGTGTGCGGCGCGAAGGCGAAGGGCACGACCCGGCTGTCGTCGTCGGCGCAGTACGCCGTCGGCACGAGCCTCGTCAGCGGCTTCTTCCGCCTGACACTCGGTGGCGAGCAGCAGTTCCTGCCATCGTTCGACGGCACCGGCCGCGTGCCGTCCGCGCTCGGGAAGGCCGACCTCCGCGTGACCGCGTCGCTCCCCGGCAGCGCGCGCCGCGACCTCGCCCCCTTCACCCAGGCCACGGCCGCCGTGACGACCACGGGTGCACTGCGCGGGACGACCTGCGCGAGCTCCGACGGCACCGCGGTCCCGGCATCGCTGCCGACCTGCGTCTCCGGCGCCACCATCGCCCCGGACTACGTGCCGGCCTGGCTCGCTCCGTCCGTCACCGCGACCCCCGCCCTGCACGTCACGCCGACCGGCACCGCGACCGGCGGCGAGGTCCGTGTCGCGGTCGACCCCGCCGAGGGGGACCTGTCGTCGTACGCGGCGTTGTCGCTCCGCCTCACACCGGACGACGGTGCGACCACGGCAGCGGACGTCTCGCTCCGGGTCACCGATGCGACCGGTGCCACGGCGAGCGTCCGCCTGTCCGACGTCAGCCGTGCCGGCGCACTGCTGCCCGGGTCCTCGTCGGTCCCGCGGAAGACCCTGCTCCAGGAGGCGCGGGTACCGCTCGCGTCGTTCGCCGGTGTCGACACCTCGTCGGTCCGCCAGGTGGCGATCGTCGTCCCGAAGGGGAAGACCGGGCTGCTGCTCAGCGACCTCGCCGCCGTGCGGTCCTCGTCACTCGGGACGCCCCGGGTGGTCGACCGTCCGACGGTCCGCATCGCCGACCGGTTCGTCGACGAGGGTGCCGGCCGCGGGTCGACCCGCGTCGCCGTCGTGCTGTCGCGTCCGGCCGAGCAGACGGCGACGGTCGCGTTCGACCTCGACTCGTACGACGGCGCCGTCCCCTCGATCGTGCAGACCGTGGTGTTCCGTCCCGGTGAGGTCTGCCACGCCGTCGTCGTCCCGAAGGTCGGCGACCGGCACACCTCGGAGTCGCCGACGACGACCTGGCCGATGTCGGTCAGCCTGACGCAGGGCGGTGCCGTCCTCGGGGACGGGATCGGAGTCCTCACGCTGCGGGAGGACGACGGCGTGCGGGTGGGCGGGAAGACCCGGCCGTCCGCGCCGCCCGTCGGTGTGGCCGGCGATGCGTGCGCCGAGGCGACCGCCGGCAGCGGAACGGTGACCGTGAGCCCGACGCAGCCGCAGCAGGGACGTCCGACGGTGTTCCGGAGCACGGGCTTCCGGGCGGGCGAGTCGGTCGCCGTGCGCATCGACAGCGGCGGGGTCGTCCGGGTGACGGCGGACGCACGGGGCACCGCTTCGCTCCGGGTCGCGAAGGCACCGTCCGCGGGGCCGCACCGGGTCAGTGCGGTCGGCTACGGATCGGCACGGAAGGCCTCCGGCAGCTTCACCGTGCGGCGCTGACACGGCCGACAGCGGACGGGAGGCGCGGGGCGGCCCCGCACCGCGCCTCCCGGCCGGTGTGCTGTCGGCTCGACGTCCGGTGGGCTCAGCCCGCCAGTGCGGTCGCGACGCGGCTGTCGCGCACGGCCGGGTCGTCCGACAGCGTCGCCTTGACGGGCCCGAGTCGGCTCGGGCGAGGTCGTCAGACGGTAGGTCGCGTCGCAACTCATCGGCACGGAAGCTCCGGACGAGTCGGAGCCGGTGTCGGTCAGAGTCCGACGCTGCCCTGCGAGATGCCGCCGTCGATCGTGACCGTGGTGCTCGTCATGTAGGCGGCTCGTCCGGATGCCAGGAACACCACGACCTCCGCGATCTCGTGCGGCTTCGCGAGCCGTCCGAGGGGGATGGCGTCGTCGAGCTGCTTGAGCTTCTCCGGGTCGGACTCGGTCGAAGCGTTGATCGGAGTCTCCACGGCTCCGGGCGCGATGTTGACGATGCGCACGCCGTGCGGACCGAGCTCCACGCCGCCGCTGCGGGCGAGCATCCGCATCCCGCCCTTCGAGACGCAGTACGCGAGGTTCCCGGGCATGGGCCAGTCCTCGTGCACGCTCGAGATGTTCAGGACGAGTCCGCCGGTGCCCTGGGCGATGAACTGCTTCGCGGCGGCTTGCGTGCCGAAGAACGCGCTCTTCATGTTCACCGCCATCACCTTGTCGTAGCCCTCCTCGGTCTCCTCGAGGAGCGACTTCCGGTCCTCCGTGCCCGCGTTGTTCACGAGCACGTCGAGGGAGCCGTACGTGTCGACGGCCTTCTGCACCATCGCGTGCAGGTCGTCCGACTTCGTGATGTCGGCATCGACACCGACCGCCTTGCCGCCAGCGCGTTCGATCCGTTCGATCAGGGACTCGGTCGCGTCCGCGTGCGCGACGTAGTCGATGACGATGTTGGCACCCTCCGCGGCGGCGGCCAGGCAGATCTGCTCACCGATCCCGCTGTTGCCTCCGGTGACGACGATGGTCTTGCCCTCGAGCAGCATGGTTCCTCCTGTGTGGTGAGCGGGTTCGCCGTCGACGCTGCTCGCCTGACCTGGCCGTCGGCGGCGAACGCCTGAGCTTCCTCGCACCCGCGCGGCTCGAGCGGCGGCGCGGTCAACGACGCCCACGGGCGTACGCGCTGCCGTCGCACGTGTGCACCGCGTCGTCGTCGCCGAGGAGCCGGAGCGAGTACTCGGCGCAGTCGACGAACGTCCCGATGCTGATCCACCACGAGGACCGGCGCAGCCGCCCCCTCGACGGCCCGTCCGACCCGATGCCCGCGCGGTGCACGACCCACCGGAGGTCGCGGGCCTCGGCGTCGAGGAACCGCATGACGGCCTCGTTGTCCCGGTGCTGGCCGTCGTAGCTCTTCGCGATGGTCCGGCGGACGATCCGGAGCGCGAGCGGAAGACGCTTCCCGGGCTTCGCGCTGAGGCCGCCGGCCTGGTACAGGAACCGCTGGACGCCGTGCCGACGCATGGCGGGTACGAGGCGCTGGACGAACTCGGTGTTGATCATCCGGGTCTCCTGGGTCTGCCGGTCTCCGAGCATCGCCACCACGGCGTCGATGCCGTCGAGCAGGGAGTCGAGGTCGAGCGGGTCCGTGATCGAACCCTGCACGACGTCGAGGGCGTCGTGGGTGATCGCGAGCTTGGACGGCGTCCGGGCGACGGCCCGGACGGCGTGCCCCGCGGCGAGGGCGAGGCGGACGAAGTGCTGGCCGGTCTGACCGGTCGCACCGAACACGAGGATCTGCATGCACCCAATCTAGGCACTGACTAGAAAATAGGCAACGTCTAGTTCGGGATTAGGATGGTCCTGTGTCCGAACGGCCCTTCCACCACGGCAACCTCCGAGCGGTGCTGCTCGACGAGGCCGTCGCCGTGCTCCGCGAAACGGGTGTCGACGGGCTGTCCCTACGCGACCTCGCCCGACGAGCCGGTGTGAGCCACGGCGCCCCCCGCAGCCACTTCGTCGACCGCCAGGCACTCCTCGACGCCCTCGCGGTGACGGGCTTCGAGCGGCTCACCGCGGCGGTGCGCCGCGCGCTCGCCGCGTCCGGTCCGGACCTCGCGGCTCGCTTCCGGGCGGTCGCGCACGCGTACGTCGACTTCGCGATCGACGACGCCGCGCTGATGGAGCTGATGTTCCAGGCCAAGTCCGGCGCGGGTGTCGGGCCGGCGGGGGAGTCCGCAGCGACCCTGTTCACGGTGCTCGACGGCGCCATGGGACCCCGACCGGACGACGGCGTCGACGAGCCCTCGCGGACCTCGTTCAAGATGCTCTTCGCCGCCACCATGCAGGGCATCGCCGCGCTCGTCGCGTCACGCCGGATCGCGCGTGCGGACGCCGACGGCCTGATCGACGCGGCGACCGAGATGATGCTCGCGTCGGACCTCCGCGCGCGGGCCGTCACCGTGGACTGACCGTGCGGTCCGCAGCGGTCTGCTTCGACCTCGACGACACCCTGTTCGATCATCGAGGGGCGGCCCGCGCCGGCGCCCGGCGGTTCCTCGGCGACCTCGGTGTCGACGTCGACGAGGCGGTCCTCGCGGAGTGGTCCCGGGCCGAGGACGTGCAGTACGAACGGTGGCGGACGGGCGAGATCGACTTCCCGGAGCAGCGGCGGGAGCGGCTCCGGACCGTCCTCCCACCGCTCGGGATCGCGGTGCCGACCGACGACGCGGGACTCGACGCGCTCTTCGGTGCCTACCTCGCCGCGTACCGGGAGGCCTGGCGGGTCTTCCCGGACGTCCTGCCGCTGCTGCGGTCGCTGCGGGATCGCGGGTACCGGCTCGGGCTCTTGACCAACGGCTCCGAGGCGCAGCAGCTCGACAAGCTGACCGTCACGGGGCTCACGGACGCCTTCGACGCGGTGTGCGTCTCGGAACGGATCGGCGTGCAGAAGCCCGACCCACGGGCGTTCAGGCTCCTCGCCGAGCGGCTCGTGGTCGATCCGGAGTCGTGCCTCTTCGTCGGGGACGACCCCGAGAAGGACGTCCGGGGTGCCCGACGAGCGGGCATGCGCGCGCTGCTCGTCGACCGCGCGGACCCCGGGGCCCCGGATCTTCAGACGTTGGTCCGGACGGCCCTCGGCGCAGACTGAACGACGGGTCGACTCAGGCTGACTTGCCCCGGTTCAACCGGTCGGCCGCGTTGCCGAGCAGCCAGTTCACGGCCCAGCCGACGACGCCGACCACGGGGACGAACAGGATGACGATCGTCCAGACGATCTTCACGGCGTCGCTGCGCCGACGGTCGCGCCACACCTGCACGAGTGCGAGCACGTCGAGCGCGAGCAGCACCAGCAGCACGATCGCGTGGACACCGGACACGTCTGAGAACACGTGGTCCTCCCCCTTCCGCACCGGTGGCCCGGTGCGTCGGATCGACCCTACGGATCGGCTCGCGCGGTGTAGTCATCCGCTGGACGGACCGGACGGGAGGCGCGAGGCGGGCCCGCACGTGCGCCCACGCCGCCGGTCCCGGACCGACGCGCCAGCGGCGGGCAGGCCGTGCCGGTGGGGAGCCTCCCGTCCGGTGCGACCCGGCCGTGCGCCGGGGGCGACGCGGACCGTCAGCCCAGCAGGTCGGCGATGCGCGCGGCACGCGCCGCGTTGTCCTGCGCCTCCGGCAGCTCGCCGCGGCTGACGTACCAGAGCGCCGACTCGACCAACCGGGCCACCGACCAGGCGTGGATCCGCTCCGCATCGAGGCCCGTCCGGTCGGCGACGAGGGCCGTCCGCTCGACGACGGCGGTCACCGGGTCGGGCAGCGCGAACGGGTCGTCGACCTGCATGAGCAGCGGGCACAGGTCGTAGGCGGGGTCGCCCGTCATGGGCTTCGGGTCGATCACGAGCCACGGTTCCCGCTCGGCGGCGAGGACGTTGCCCGGGTTGTGGTCACCGTGCACGACGACCTCGCGCGGAGCGGACCGGGGGAGGTCCCGGAGGAGCGCGACCCCCTGCCGGACCACCCCGGGATCGAGCGGTGGGGCGAGGGTGCGCATCCGCTCCTCGGCGAGGAGCGCCCACTCGTCGCAGACGTCCACGAGCCGTTCGAACGGGGAGTCGTCCGGCACACCCGCCGCCCAGAGCCGCGCGGCGGCGTCGGCGCCGATCGTCAGCCGCTCGGCCGCGCCGAGGTCCGTCCGGTCGCCCAGGCGCGTTCCGGGCTCGCACCGCTCCAGGAGGAGCACGAACGGGTCGTCCGGGACCCTGGCGAGCAGCCGCACCGCGCCGTGTCCGTCCCACCAGGCGAGCGCTGCCGCCTCGTCCCGCGCCTCACGGTGCGGGAACGACAGCTTGAGCACGGCAGGGGTGCCGTCCGCGGTGGTCACCGCCCGGACGTGCGAGACGCTGCCGCCCTCGATGACGGCTCCGGGACGGAGGCCCCAGCGCTCGACGGCGGCGGTGAGCAGCGCCGGCACCGACCGGCGCCAGTCCTCCTCCGCCGGCCACACGGGCAGGATCAGCCGGCCACGGGCGTCAGCTTGACCGGGACGGCCTTCGACACCGGGGTGTTGCTCCCCTTCGCGGCGCTGTCGAGCGGCACCAACACGTTCGCCTCCGGGAAGTACGCCGCCGCGCACCCCTTCGCACTCGGGTAGGCGACGATGCGCTGGTCGCGGAGGACCCGTTCGACGTCGTCGTGCCAGACCGTCGTGACGTCGACGTGCTGTCCGTCCTCGAGTCCGAGTTCGGCGAGGTCATCAGGGTTCACGAAGACGACGTGCCGCCCCTTCTTGATGCCGCGGTACCGGTCGTTGAGGCTGTAGATGGTGGTGTTGTACTGGTCGTGGCTGCGCAGGGTCTGGAGCAGCAGGGAGCCCTCGGGTCGCTCGACGTGCTCGAGCTCGTTGACGGTGAGCATCGCCTTGCCGGTCTCGGTCGCGAACGTCCGCGAGTCGCGGGGACCGTTCGGCAGCACGAAGCCCTCCTTGCTGCCGGCTCGGCGGGAGTAGTCGTCGAAGCCCGGTACGACGCGGCTGATGTGGTCGCGGATGACGCCGTAGTCGTCGCGCATGGCCTCCCACGCGATCGGCACCCGGTCGCCGAGGACGGCACGGGCGAGCTCGCAGACGATCGCGACCTCGGAGCGCAGCCCGGGCGCGACCGGCGGCACCTGGCCGTGGCTGCCGTGGACCGAGCAGACCGTGTCCTCCACGGAGACGAACTGCGGTCCCGCGGCCTGGACGTCGACCTCGGTCCGGCCCATCGTCGGCAGGATGAGGGCCTCGTCCCCGACGACGGCGTGGGAGCGGTTCAGCTTCGTGGACACCTGCACGGTCATCTCGGTGCCGCGGAACGCCGCCTCGGCGAGCTGCGAGTCCGAGATCGCGGCGACGAGGTTGCCGCCCATGCCCATCCAGAACTTCACGTCGCCGCGCTGCATGGCCTGGATGCCCTTCAGTGCGTCGACGCCGTGCTCGCGGGGCGGATCGAAGTGGAACTCGTGCTGCAGGGCGTCGAGGAAGGTGTCCGGCATCTGCTCCCAGATGCCCATCGTGCGGTCGCCCTGCACGTTGCTGTGCCCGCGGATCGGGGAGGCGCCGGCGCCGGGCTTGCCGATGTTCCCGCGGAGGAGCAGGAGGTTGATGATCTCCTTGATGGTGTCGACGGCCTTGGTGTGTTGGGTGATGCCCATCGCCCAGGTGATGATCGTGCGTTCCGAGCGCAGGTAGCGGTCGGCGAGTTCGTCGATCTCGCTCAGCGTCAGACCGGTCGCGCGGACCACCTCGTCGTCGTCGACCTGCAGGATGTGCTCGACGAACGCGTCGTACCCGCTCGTGTGCTCGTCGATGAACGCCCGGTCGACCACGGTGCCGGGGGCGGCCTGCTCGGCGAGGACGACCCGCTTCGCGAGCGCCTGCAGCAGGGCCATGTCGCCGCCGAGCCGGATCTGCAGGAACTGGTCGGCGATCTGCGTGCCGTGCCCGACCACCCCGCGGACGCGTTGCGGGTTCTTGTACCGTCGGAGCCCGGCCTCGGGGAGCGGGTTGACCGCGACGATCTCGGCGCCGTTCTGCTTCGCGTCCTCGAGCGCGGTGAGCATGCGCGGGTGGTTCGTGCCCGGGTTCTGGCCCATGACGATGATGAGTTCGGTCTGCTCGAAGTCGTCGTACGCGATCGTGGACTTGCCGATCCCCACGACCTCGGCCATCGCCAGACTCGTCGACTCGTGGCACATGTTCGAGCAGTCCGGGAGGTTGTTCGTGCCGAACGCCCGGACGAAGAGCTGGTACACGAAGGCCGCCTCGTTCGAGGTGCGGCCGGACGTGTAGAACGACGCCTGGTCCGGGCTGTCGAGGCCGTTCAGCTTCGCCGCGATGAGCTCGTACGCACGCTCCCAGCTGACGGGCTCGTAGTGGTCCTTGCCGGCCGGCTTCCAGACCGGCTCGGTCAACCGCCCCTGCATGCCGAGCCAGTACTCGGTCTTGTCGGCCAGGTCGTCGACGGAGTGCTCCGCCCAGAAGGTCCGCGGCACCGTGACCGGGGTGGCCTCCCACACCACCGCCTTGCCGCCGTTCTCGCAGAACTCGGCGGTCTTGCGCTTGTTCGGGTCCGGCCAGGCGCAGCTCATGCAGTCGAAGCCGCCCTTTTGGTTCAGGGCGAGCATCAGCTTGGCGGTCCGCGCGGCCCCGAGCTGTTCGAGCGCGGGCCCCATCGAGTGCAGGACGCCGGGGACGCCGGCTGCCCAGTCCTTCGGTTCGCCGACCTCGAGCTCGGCGTCGGTCACGTCGTCGGTCGGGGGCTGCTTCGTCATCGGGCGCTCACGGTCTCTCGGTCGCTGCTGCTGTCGGTGGTCGTGCCGGGTTCGATGATGCGCTCGGGGCGGCTGTACACGACCATGCTCTGGCCGCGGAGGAACCCGACGATCGTGATGCCGACCTCCTTCGCGAGGTCGACGGCGAGCGACGACGGTGCGGAGACCGCGGCGAGCACCGGGATCCCGGCCATCGACGCCTTCTGTGTCAACTCGAAGCTCGCGCGGCCGCTCACCATGAGGACGGTGCCGCTCAGGGGCAGCCGGTCCTCCTTCACCGCCCACCCGATCACCTTGTCGACCGCGTTGTGGCGACCGACGTCCTCGCGGAGCACGAGCATCCGGCCGGTGCGACCGTCGAAGAGCGCGGCAGCGTGCAGGCCGCCGGTCTTCTCGAACACGGCCTGCTCTTCGCGGAGCAGGTCGGGGAACGTCGCGAGGAGCTCCGGGTCGAGCACGAGGTCGTCGTGGAGGACGGCGTGCTGCGAGGTCGTGCGGACGGCGTCGATGCTCGCCTTGCCGCACAGCCCGCAGGAGCTCGTCGTGTAGAAGGCCCGCTCCAGGCTGGGGTCCGGCGCGGGGACACCGGGGGCGAGGGTGACGTCGAGCACGTTGTACGTGTTGAGGCCCTCCTCGGTCGCGCCCGCGCAGTACCGTGCTGCCAGGAACTCGTCACCGCGGGCGATGACCCCCTCGGAGACGAGGAACCCCGCGGCGAGGTCGACGTCGTTCCCCGGGGTCCGCATCGTGATCGCGAGGGACGAGCCGCCGACCCGGATCTCGAGCGGTTCCTCGACGGCGAGGACGTCCTCCCGCACCGACCGTGACGTGGCGACCGTGATGCGGGTGACCCGCTTCCGCGCGGTGATCCGGTTCATGGGACGGGTCTACCACCCGTACCCGTCGCCGACCAGTGCTCGGTGCGGCTGACGACCAGGCTCGGCCCCGTGATCGGGCTCCGCGTCACGCCCACGGCACACGGAGTGCCGGGACGACGTCTCCGGCGAACCCGCCGCCGGTCCCGACCAGCAGCAGCCCGTCGGCCTCGGCCAGCCCGCGGAGCATCGCCGACGACTGGTGGCTGGTCGGCACCGCACCGTCCGGGGTCGACCGGTACGCGAGCACGAGCGCTCCCCGTCGCTCGTTCGGCACGTCCACGGCGAGCGACACCCGGTCCGGCTCGTCGAGGGCGCGGCCGGTCAGCCCGGCGACGAGCGGGCCGCCGAACAGCACCGCGCCGACCATCGCCGCCATGGGGTTGCCCGGCAGGCAGAGGAACAGCGTCCGGTCCCGTCGGGCGAGCATCGTCGGTCGTCCGGGTCGTACGTCCACCCGGTCGACGACGAGCTCCGCGCCGATCCGCTGCAGTGCGCCGCGGACGTGGTCGGTCGACGACCCGGCCGTCCCGCCCGTCGTGACCACCAGCCGTTCGGTGGCGTCGCCGAGCAGTCGTTCGGTCGCCGTCGGGTCGTCGGGCACCCGCACGGCGGCGACGGGCGACGCACCGAACCCCTGCAGCACGTGGGGGAGCGTCATGGTGAACACGTCCCGGACCCGGCCCGGCTCGGGGACGCCGCGCGCGACGATCTCGTCCCCGAGGACGGCGACCCGGGCGGTCGGTGACGGCACCACGTCGAGGTCGTCCACGCCCGCTGCGGCCGCGAGGGCGATCCGCGGCGGGGTGAGCGGCGTGCCGGCGGTGAAGAGCAGTTCACCGAGCGCGACCTCCTCACCCGCCGGCCGCACGTGCCGGCGGGTGCCCGGACCGTGCCGGACCAGTCGACCGTCCACGATGTCGGCGTCCTCCGAGCGCACGACGGACGTCGTCCCGGGCGGGACGGGCGCCCCGGTCGTGATCGGCCGCGCCCGACCGGTCTCGAGCCGCTCGGTCGACGGGGCCGCCCCGGCGACGATCGCCGCACCGAGCGACCACGGGCCGTCGCCCGCGACCGCCCAGCCGTCCATCGCTGCGCCGTCGTACCCGGGGACGGGGCCGGGAGCGGCCAGGTCCGTCGCGAGCACCCGTCCGAGACCGGCCACGAGGTCCACCCGGACCCCGGGCTCGCACAGCGCGGCACCGGCTGCGTGCGCCGCCGCCCGGGCATCGGTCCACTGCACGGGACCGCGGGTCACGCTCCGCCCTGCTCGGCCCGCGCCGCGGCGAGACGGGTCGCGGTGTCGACGGCATCGGACAGGTCCTCGGCGCTCCCGCCGCGGAGCCCTGCCGCGTACCCGACGAGGAACGTCGTGAGCGGCGCCGCCGGACGGGCGACCCCGTGGGCGGCGTCACGCGCGAGGTCGAGCACGACACCGATGTCGATGGTGGCGTCCGCGGGGAGCCCGAGCGCCTCGGCGAGCTCGGCTTTCCACGCGGCGAGGACGTCGTCTGTGGTCATGCCGCCAGTCAAGCAGTGCCGGTCGTACAGCGGTGTTCGGGTCGGTTCAGGTGAGCCGCTCAGCGTCGTCCGGGGTGTCGACGTCCGTGCACAGCGCCGAGGGCACCGGTACCTCGACGATGTCGAGCGGCGCGATGAGTCGCCGGAGTGACGCACCGTCGACCTCGCCCAGCGAAGCGACCGCCCGCCGCAGGGCCGCCGAGCGGTACAGCGCCAGGAGCGGTTGGCGCCGGCCGTCGTCGTCCACCGCGACCCATCCGTCAGCCGCGGCGCTGGACGAGGAGCCGACCTGAGCAGAGCCCGCCCGAAGTGCCGCGACCGCCTCCACGGGCCGCACCAGGTCGCAGGCCAGCACGAGCGTGGTCGGGGCGCTCGCCGGGAGCGCGTCCAGGGCGGCCGCGAGGCCGCTCACCGGTCCGCCGAACGGTGGGTCCTCACGGACGAGGACGACGTCCGCCGGGGCCCTGGCATCGTCGCGGAGGCCGACGACGACGGTCCGCCGAGCACCGACCGACGCGTCGAGGGCTCGGTGGAGCAGGGTCGAGCCCTCAGGGCCGAGCGCGGTCTTGTCGATGCCGCCCAGCCGCGCGGCCCGCCCGCCCGCGAGCAGGACCGCGTCGAAGTCTGAGCTGTCGGACACGTCCGAACGGTACCGCGTCAGCGGCCGTGTCCCGGAGCGCCCGGATCCGTGGGGAGGGACCATGTGGCGCCGGGGCTCGCCGCGGCCGGAGCACCCGCCGAGGGACGACGTCGCCCGAGTTCGGCGAGCGCCCGTTCGGTGTTCCGCAGTCCGCGCCGCGTCTGCCACGTGCTGAACGCGAGGAACCCGAGGAAGACCACGACGAAGAGGAGCCAGACCGGGTTGACGCTGACGGCCATCACGATGCTGAGCACCGAGAACAGACCGAACACGACCGGTGCGAGCCACCGGTTGCGGAGCCACTGCTTTCGGTACCGCTCCAGCTCCGAGGTCCACCGGCCAGTGTCGACGTCGTCCGGGACGACGCCCGTCCGCATGGTCTTCTGCATGTCCGTGACGGCGTCCGCGCCGCCGGCGCGACGCCGTCGGACGCCGATGATGATGCCGAACACGACGGTCGTGGTGACGGCGGAGAAGAGTGCACCGACCAGTCTCGCGCCGACGTTGATGCGCGACGGGTCGGAGAGGAAGCCCGTGCCGAAGTACGCGCCGCCGACCACCACGAACATGACGGGCAGCAGCACGGGCAGCGGGAGACGGTTGAACCGGTCCACGGGTCCTCCTCGGGTCGTTCCACAGCATGCTCCGACCGGCACCCGGCCGGCTGTGAGCGACGTCCCCCGAGCAGCGGACGGGAGGCTCGGCAGGGCTCCGGCGCGCACGTCCGGACCGCTCGCGGTCGGCTCGCACAGCCGGTGGTGGCTCCGCGGTCAGCTGCAGCGCTCGAGGGTGAAGGACGGCTCGTCCCCGGTGCCGCCGTGGCTCGTCACGAACCCTCGGCCGGCAGCGTCCGACGAACCCCAGTGCCGCACCGTCGTGCACCCGAGCGCGTCGGTCGCCTGGACGACGGGGTCGCTGCTCGTCGCGGAGGACGCGACGACGACGAGCCGGTCGGCCCCGGTCGCGACGAGGCGCTCGATCTGGGACACGGTGAACACCGGCACGTGACCGGAGAACCCGCCGTCCGTGAGGACCTCGCGTCCGGTGTCACCGATGACGTCAGCGGAGATGCGCCACGAGTCGGACAGGAACAGCGGCCGCCCGTCCCGTCCACCGCCGTCCTGCTCGGCGGTCCGGACCAGGGCGGCCTCGGCGGGCGTCAGCGTCGGGTGGCCGCCCCAGACGTCCGGCGTCGAGATGCGGAAGGCCGCGCTCGGGGCGACGCTCCGGTCGGCTCCCGCCATCCCCTGCCGGGCGAGCGCGAACGTCCGGTCGGGGGTGCGGTCGCCGAACGCGAACGCACCGTTGCCCGTCCCCACCGACGCGTCACCGCCGCTGCCGACCCGAGCGGCGTCGAGGGCCTGCAACGAGAAGCAGGCGGGACCCGCGACGACCGCGGCGACGAGCAGGACGGTCGTCGCCCGCCGCCCGCGCGCGCCGGTCCGCACGGAGACGCCGCCCCAGTGCACGAGCAACGCGATGAGCGCGACGATCGTCACCCCGACCGCCACCGCACCGAGCGCCACCGGCTCCGCGGACGACCGCGCGAGCCACGCCCACCATCCACCCTGGACGACGAGGAGTCCGACCGGGACGACGCGGAGCCGACGGTCCGCTGCGTCGACGAGCGAAGTCGCACCCCACCAGCCGACCGCAGCGAGCCCCGCGAGCTGGACACCGATGCCGGCGACGTACGCGGTGTGCGGAAGCCGCATGACGGACAGCACCACCACGGCCGTGACCAGCCACACGGTGACGGTGACGAGCGTCGCGAAGGCGGGTCGTGCCTCCCGGCCGGCGCGTCCCGGCCACCACCGGGCCGCACCGATGCCGATGCCCGCCAGCGCTGCCGGCCACGACCACCCCACCTGCGAGGCGTACCGCGGTGAGAAGAGCTGCAGCAGTGTCGTCCCTCCCGGGCGTGGACCGCCGCCGAAACCGCGGAACTCGTGGGTCAGGTGGGCACCGGCGCGTGCGAACGCGCCGCCCAGTGCGCTGACGGCGCCCGGCCAGGCGCCCGGCAGGAACCGGTCGACGCCGTTGTAGCCGAACACCATCGCGAACACGCTGTCGTCCGTCGAGCCGTCGACGTACGGGTGGTCGGTGGTCGGGAGCAGCTCGACCACCACCGTCCACGCGAGGCTCGCGACGAGCGTGGACGCGACGAGCACCGCGACGTGCCCGAGGATGCGACGCCACCGCACACCCGGCACCGCCTGCGCGACCACGGTGCCGACGACGAGCGCCGGGACGACCAACCACGCCTGGAGCATCTTCGCCTGGAAGCCGACGCCGACGAAGAGTCCCGCGAGCACGAGCGGCCACCAGCGCCCGGTGAGCGCGGCCCGCTGCCACCAGACCAGCGCGACGGCGAGCGCCATCGTGAGGAGTCCGTCCTCCATCGGGTGACCGAACATCGAGACGAAGATGGGTGTGGCCGCTGCGAGGGCCGCCGCGACGAGGCCGACCCGCGCGCCCGCCCACCGCAGTCCGACGACCGACACGGCCACCGTCGTCACCGCGCCCTCGAGCACCTGCGGCAGCGCGAGTGCGGCGGTGGACATGCCGAACAGGTGCACGCTGACGGCCTGCGGGACCGCGAAGCCCGCGAGCTTGTCGAGCGTGACGGTCGCGCCGGGGTCGAACGAGCCGCTGAGGAACGCGGGCAGTGACTCGGACATCGAGCGCGCGGCGGCGGCGTAGAAGTCCGAGTCACCGCCCCGCGCGAGGTTCCAGCTCGTCAGGACGGCGCCGAGGACGACGATGACGGCGAGGACGGCGAGCTGGAGGCGCGGTTGGTGCAGCCAGCGTGCCGGACGTGCGCCGGTGCGGTCGGACATGGTCATGACCGCAATGTGCTGCTCGCGTCGATGAGGCAGCCGGGGATCCGCCCGGGCGCGGCAGCGGGTTCGTTCAGGCGGTGCCCGCTCTCAGGAACCGTCGCGGAGGTCGGCGAGGGTCGCTGTCGCGAAGCTGATCGCGTCGAAGGTCGCCGTGCAGCCGTCGCCGAGCGGGGCCTGCGCGAGGAACCCGACGGAGAACGGCTGCGGACCGGGTTCGAGCCGGAAGGTCCGGACGAAGTCCCATGTCTCGCCGTCGTCGGACGCGTGGAAGGCGAAGGCCGGACCCACCCGGGCGATGCGCAGGAAAACGCTCGGACCGGACAGCAGTCGGCCGTTGCCGTCGTCCGAGGTGTGGTCGGTGACGACGCTGACGACCATGTCCCGACCCTGCGGCGAGTGCTCGTCGCAGAGCTTCGCCCAGTGGTCGCGGTCCGACCACAGCGCGAGCGCCCCCGCGTCGAAGGTCGTCCGGTCGCCGTGCACGGTCACGCGTGCGGACAGGGTGAAGTCGCCGGCCGGCGCGGGGAACGCGAGCGCGGTGGCACCGTGCTGCTGCGACCCGCCGCCCGCGTCGTTGGTCCAGTCCACCCCGGCGGTCGACACCAGGGTCAGTGCTCCGGTGTCGGGGGCGAGGCGGACGGTGCCCTCGGCACCGGTCCAGCGCAGGGGCGGGAGGCCGGGGACGTCGGTGGTCACGCTCGCACGGTACCGGTTGGATGGGATGGTGTCCGTGCTCATCGTCACCGCCCACCCCGATCCCGACTCGCTGACCCACGCGGTCGCGCGCGCACTCCGGTCCACGATCGAGGACGACGGACGGATGCCCGTCGCGGTCGCCGACCTCGCCGCGGAGGGCTTCGATCCTCGCTTCACCCTCGCCGACCGGCACACGTACCGGACCGGCCACGACGCCCCGCCGGACGTGGCGGCCGAGCGGGAGCGGCTGGACGGTGTCCGTGACCTCGTCCTGGTCTTCCCGGTGTACTGGTGGTCGCTCCCGGCGCTGCTCAAGGGGTGGGTCGACCGGGTGTTCGGCAACGGCTGGGCGTTCCGCGTCGGGCCGGACGGCGGCATCGTCCGACTCCTCGGCGACCTGACCGTGCACCTCGTCCCGATCGCCGGTGACGACGCGGGGCGGTACGAGCGGCACGGGTACGACCGGGCCTTCACGGCGCAGGTCGAGCACGGCATCGTCGACTACTGCGGCGCTCGTCGAGGCGTGACCGCCTGGCTGCACGAGTCGGAGACCGAGGACCTGGATGCGCGGACCGCCGCCGTCCGTGCCGTGGTCGATGCCGTTCGGGGAGCGCTGCCCCGGGGCTGACCGTCGCCCGTCGCGCGCCCACCGGTAGCGTTGGTGCATGCCCCGCTTCACGCCACCGCCGCCCGACGCGATCCGCGCGCGACTCCTCGACGCGGCCCGCGACGAGTTCTCGTCGCAGGGCGTCACCGGGGCGAAGGTCGAGCGGATCGCCGCCGCTGCCGACAGCAACAAGGCACAGCTCTTCCACTACTTCGGCGGGAAGGACGGGCTGTACGAGGCGCTCCTCGTGCAGACCGCGACCGAGCTCGCCGCCGAGGCGCCGCTCGACGTCGACGACCTGCCCGGGTACGCCGGCCGTCTCCACGACGCGTACACCCGTCGGCCGTGGGTGCCCCGGCTCCTCACCTGGCACCGACTCGAGGGTCGTCCGGTCGAGTCGCTCGAGGACGCGCGAGCGGACGCCGTCGCCACCGTGGAGGCAGCCCAGCGAGCCGGCGCGCTGCCCCGGACCTTCCGCCCGGCCGTGCTGCTCGGCTTGGTCGAGCACCTGGCAGCGTTCTGGGCCGAGACCACGCCCGAGGCCGAGGGGTCCGTGCGGGCCGTCGCCCCGCAGCGGCGTCGGCAGGCCGTCGTCGACGCGGTGACGGCGCTGCTCGGACGGTCGGGGGATTCCCGGCCTCGTGGGAGTTCGCTGGGCGCATGAGCGAGTTCGTGAGGGACAACCCGGCCGCCGGACCCGAGGAGCCGGACGCGTACGGCATCGACCTCGTCGACGGCGACGAGCCGTCCGTCCGCCTGCTCGTCCGCGGCGAGCTGCCCGAGTCGGTCGAGCACGACGGCCGCACCTGGGTGGCCACGGACGAGGAGCACGACCCGGGTGACGACGGCCCACCGATCGCGGTGTTCCGGCCCGAGGGCTGACCGTGGCGGCAGCGGACGAGACCGGACCGTTCTTCCACGGCACCCTCGCGGTGTTGCGGGAGGGGGACCTGCTCGTCGCGGGCAGGCCGTCGAACTACCGGCCCGAGGTCGTCATGAACCACGTGTACTTCACGGCGCTCGCCGACGGCGGTGGCCTGGCCGCAGAGGTCGCGGTGCTGCTCGCCGGTGCCGGTGACCCCCACGTCTACGAGGTCGAGCCGACCGGAGCCTTCGAGGACGACCCGAACGTCACCGACAAGAAGTTCCCGGGCAATCCGACCCGTTCGTACCGCACGACCGCGCCGTTGCGGGTCGTGCGGGAGGTCCACGACTGGACGCGTCTGTCGTCCGAGGCGCGCGAGACGTGGCGGGAGCGGCTCGCGACGATGCAGCGGGACCGCGCCGAGATCATCAACTGACGCTCGCCGGGCCGCCGGGCCGCCGGGCCGCCGGGCCGCCGGGCCGCCGGGCCGCCGGGTGGCCGGGTGGCCGGGC
>NZ_JBPUGH010000007.1:0-48440 GCF_051548005.1 Curtobacterium flaccumfaciens
GTCCTGCGCCGCCGCCACGGGCACCATCGCGCGCACCTCGTCGGCCGCGGCGTCGACGGTGAGCCGCGCCGTGCCTCCCGGCCGGTGTGCCGCGAGGCGGGCCGTCGGCCGCGTCGCGATCCAGGTGCGGCGGACGCCCTCGCTGGAGACGACCTCGAGGCCGTACTTCGTGCGGACCTCGGTGACGCGGCGCCAGGCGTAGCTGCTGGTGCGGCGGACGTCGACGATGCGGAGCGCGTCGGGCGTGAGTTCGATGCGGGGGCGCCACAGCACGGCCCACGCGAGGAACGCGATGAACACGCTCGGGATCGGGGCGAGCCAGGGCGACCCGTCGCCGACGAGGGCGAGGGGGACGAGCGCGACGGAGGCCGCCCAGAGCACGACGGCGAGCAGGCGCATCCCGGGCGCGACGATGACGGTCACGCACACAGCGTAGGAGAGTGTTCCGAGAGTGCCGACCCCTGGTGACCATCTGTGGCGTCCGGAGATCGTGTGTTCCGAGAGTGCCTCCCCGGAGACGTCCGGGGAGCGGGTGTGACACACCGGCGCGTATCTCCGGACGACCCGATTCTCCGGGGAGGCGAGTCCTACGTGGACCTCTCGTTCCACCAATGGTCCCCGCACCCCCGTTCGGGTGTCAATACCCCAGGCTGGGAGATTCCGGAGATCGACACGCCGTCACAGGACGAGTTGCTCGATCTGTTCGCGGATGACCTCGGCCTTCGGGAAGCGCAGGCCGACGAGGCCGATGTGCCGCCAGCGCACGATGCCGTCCGGTCCGATGACGAACACCGACCGTCGGAGGCCGATGCCCGGGGCGCGGACGCCGTAGGACCGGACGACCGCACCGGACGGGTCGCTCAACAGCGGGAAGGTCAGCGAGGAGCCGCGGGCGAAGGCCTCGTGGGAGTCGAGTGCCTGCGGGCTGATGCCCCACACGACGGCGCCGAGGTCGTCGAAGTCGTCGAGTTCCTCCTGGTAGCTGCACAGCTGCGCACTGCACACCGGGGTGGCGTCACCCGGGTAGAAGGCGAGCACCACGGTGCGGCCGATCTGCGACGAGAGGTCGTAGACGCCGTCGGTGCGCTTCCCGTCGCGCACGACGGTGCCGGCCAGGCTGAACGCCGGTGCGGGTTCGCCGACCTCGGGGATGCTCATGTGCTCACGGTACGGCCGGCGTCGACGCGGCTGTCCGCGGAGCGCTGTGGATCTGCTGTGCGTCTCCAGGAGTGGGGTGCACGGTGTCCGTGAGGTCGCTGACGCCCGGACTGGGGGCAGTGCACGGAACGCATCGTCCGGTCGGTCGCCCGGGGCGTCGGTGTGGCGCCGTCACCGGAAGAGCTGCGGGAACGCGGCCGCCACCCACGGGTAGCCGACGAACACGACGGCGTCGAGCAGGCAGTGCGTGATGACGAGGGGGAGGAGCCTGCCCCACTTCGTGTAGATCCAGCCGAACACGATCCCCATCACCGCGTTGCCGACGAACGCGCCGAACCCTTGGTAGAGGTGGTAGCTGCCGCGCAGGACGGCCGTGCTGAGGATGACCTGCCACCGCCCCCACCCGAGCCCGCCGAGGCGCTCGTAGAGGTAGCCGATGACGATCACCTCCTCCTGCAGCCCCGACCGGACCGCCGAGAGCAGCAGGACCGGGATCGTCCACCAGTAGGAGTCGAGCGCTGCGGGGTCGACGTTCACGGTGAAGCCGAGCGCCCTGCCGGTGAAGTAGAGGGCGAGCCCGGGGATGCCGATGCACAGTGCGATGAGGGCCGCGCCACCGAGGTCCGGCCGCACCCGGAACCGGTCGATGCCGAGGCGCGACAGGTGCGGACGGCTGGTGCTCCAGAGGAGGTAGCAGACGAGCGCGACCGGAGCGAGGTCGACCGCGATGCCGACGAGCTGCCGTGCGAGGTCGACGTACTGCACGGTGGTCGTCGACTGGTTGAGCGCGGTGGACTGCTGCCCGAGCGGGGTCGTCTGCGACAGGTCGTCGATGATCTGCAGGATCGAGTACAGCGCGCTGCCGCCGAGCGACAGCATGAGGACGATCGTGATCTCGGTCCACGTTCGCCGTCGGCTCATGGTCTGTACTCCTGCTGGTTGCGAACTACCGGTAGACTGGCGTGTCGGGCGTTCTGCCCACCTCCGGGCAGTGCCACCACGGCGCACGCGCCGCCGTCGGCCGCCCGATCTTCTTCCGAACACCAAAGGATGTCCTGTATGGCGCTCGCCACCCGGTCCGACCTGCGCAACGTCGCCATCGTGGCACACGTCGACCACGGCAAGACCACCCTCGTCGACGCGATGCTCACGCAGACCAACTCGTTCGACGCCCACTTCGAGGGCGAAGACCGGATGATGGACTCGAACGACCTCGAGCGCGAGAAGGGCATCACCATCCTCGCGAAGAACACCTCGGTGCTCTACAACGGGGAGCACGCCGAGGAGTTCAACCCGGGCGGTCGCATCACGATCAACGTGATCGACACCCCCGGCCACGCCGACTTCGGCGGTGAGGTCGAGCGCGGCCTCTCGATGGTCGACGGCGTCGTGCTGCTCGTCGACGCGTCCGAGGGCCCGCTGCCCCAGACCCGCTTCGTGCTCCGCAAGGCCCTCGCGGCCAAGCTCCCGGTGATCCTCCTCGTCAACAAGACGGACCGCCCGGACTCCCGCATCGACGAGGTCGTCTCCGAGTCGCAGGACCTCCTGCTCGGCCTGGCCTCCGACCTCTCGGACGAGGTCGACGACCTCGACCTCGACGCCATCCTCGACGTCCCCGTGGTGTACGCCTCGGGTCGTGCCGGTGCGGCGTCGCGCAACAAGCCGGAGGACGGCAGCCTGCCGGACAACGACGACCTCGAGCCGCTGTTCGAGGCGATCCTCCAGCACGTGCCGGCCCCGACCTACGACGACGAGCACCCGCTGCAGGCGCACGTCACGAACCTCGACGCGTCGCCGTTCCTCGGCCGCCTCGCGCTGCTCCGCATCTTCCACGGCACCATGAAGAAGGGCCAGACCGTGGCCTGGGTGAAGCACGACGGCAGCGTCGTCAACGCCCGCATCACGGAGCTCCTCATCACCAAGGCGCTCGACCGCTACCCGGCCGAGTCCGCGGGCCCCGGTGACATCGTCGCCGTCGCCGGCTTCGAGGACATCACGATCGGTGAGACCCTGACCGACCCCGAGGACGTCCGACCGCTGCCGACCATCACGGTCGACGACCCGGCGATCTCGATGACGATCGGCACGAACACCAGCCCGCTCGTCGGCAAGGTCAAGGGCCACAAGCTCACCGCCCGCATGGTCAAGGACCGCCTCGACCGCGAGCTCGTCGGCAACGTCTCGCTCAAGGTCCAGGACATCGGCCGCCCCGACGCGTGGGAGGTCCAGGGTCGTGGTGAGCTCGCGCTCGCCATCCTCGTCGAGCAGATGCGTCGCGAGGGTTACGAGCTCACGGTCGGCAAGCCGCAGGTCGTCACGAAGCGCGACGAGAACGGCAAGCTCCTCGAGCCGTACGAGCACATGACGATCGACACGCCGGAGGAGCACCTCGGCGCCATCACCCAGCTCATGGCCGCCCGCAAGGGTCGCATGGAGAACATGGTGAACCACGGCACCGGGTGGATCCGCATGGAGTTCATCGTCCCGTCGCGTGGCCTCATCGGCTTCCGCACGTCGTTCCTCACCGAGACCCGCGGCACCGGCATCGCCAACGCGATCTCGCACGGCTACGGCGAGTGGGCCGGCCCGATCCAGACCCGCATCAACGGCTCGATCGTGTCCGACCGCTCCGGTGTCGTCACGCCGTTCGCCATCACGAACCTCCAGGAGCGGATGACGTTCTTCGTCAACCCGACGGAAGAGGTCTACGAGGGCATGGTCATCGGCGAGAACTCGCGCGCCGACGACATGGACGTGAACATCACGAAGGAGAAGAAGCTGACGAACATGCGTTCGTCGACGGCCGACACCTTCGAGTCGATGACCCCGTCGCGGCAGCTGTCGCTCGAGGAGTGCCTCGAGTTCGCCCGCGAGGACGAGTGCGTCGAGGTCACCCCCGACGCCGTCCGCATCCGCAAGGTCGAGCTGGACGCGCAGGCGCGCCAGCGCGCGTACGCCCGCCTCAAGCGCCAGGACGCGTGAGCACGTCGCGTCGGCGCGTCGCGTCGGCACGTCGCCTCGGCGGGGGAAGCCCCAGCCTGGAGGCGCGACCTCCGTCCGTCGGCCCGGTCACCTCGTCGAGGTGGCCGGGCCGCGGTCGTGTCACGGCGCGGTTGTACGGTGGTCTGCGTGACGTTCGATCTGCTTGCCATCTACCAGGACCTCCACGCACACCCGGAGCTCGGCTTCCAGGAGCACCGGACCGCGGGGGTGATCGCCGAGCGGCTCGCGGAGCTGTCCGGTGTCGAGGTCACGACGGGCGTCGGCAGGACCGGCGTCGTCGCCGTCCTCCGCAACGGCGAGGGCCCGACGATCTGGCTGCGCGCCGACATGGACGGGCTGCCCGTGCAGGAGCGCACCGGTCTGCCCTACGCGAGCGAGCACACCGGGCAGGACGAGTCCGGCGCCACGGTCGCGACCATGCACGCCTGCGGGCACGACATCCACGTGACCTGGCTCCTCGGCACGCTCGAGCGGCTCGTGGCGACCACCGACGAGTGGCACGGCACGGTCGTCGGCGTCTTCCAACCGGCGGAAGAGGTGATCTCCGGCGCCCGCGCGATGATCGACGACGGGCTCGTCGAACGCTTCCCGAAGCCGGACGTCGTCCTCGGCCAGCACTCCGCTCCAGCCCCGGTCGGCACCGTCGCCGTCGGCTCCGGTCCGGTGATGGCGTCGAGCGACCGGCTGACCGTGACGTTCAACGGCCGTGGTGCCCACGGTTCGGCGCCGCAGGCCTCCCTCGACCCGGTCGTGACCGCGGCCTCGGCCGTCGTCCGGCTGCAGACCGTCGTCTCGCGCGAGGTCGCCCCGAGCGATGCGGGCGTCGTCACGGTCGGCTCGTTCCACGCGGGGACGCGAGCCAACATCATCCCCGACCAGGCGGTCATCGAGATCTCCACGCGCGCCCGCAACGAGGAGACCCGCGGCCGGATCATCGCGTCGATCGAGCGGATCGTCCGCGCCGAGAGCGAGGCGGGTGGGCTGCCCGAGCCGACCATCGAGCGCGCGCCGGGTGCCGACGTGCTCGTGAACGACCCGGAGCAGGCCGCGACGGTCCTCGCCGCCGTGCGTGCAGCCGTGCCGAACGCCGTCGACCTCGAGTCCGGTCTGGCGATGGCGTCGGAGGACGTCGGCCAGCTCGCGACCGCCGCGGGTGTCCCGATCGTCTACTGGTTCACCGGCATCACCGACCCCGAGCTGTTCCGCACCGGGCAGGAGATCCCGAGCAACCACTCGCCCTTCTACGCACCGCAGGCCGAGACATCGATCCCGGTCGGCGTGGACGCGGCCGTGGCCGCGGCGCGCGCGTACCTGGTCTGACCGCTGCCGGACGGGAGGTTCACAGCGAACGTCCGCCGGGCCTCCCGTCCGACCATCTAGGGTGCTGCGCATGCGCACCCCGACCCGCACCCTCATCGCCGCCGTCGCCGCCGGCATCGCCCTCGCCGGGCTGAGCGGCTGCTCCTCCGACTCGGTCCGACAGGCCACCGATCTCGGCTCGTCGATCGCCTCGGACGTGTCGAACGCGGTCCAGGGGATCGACGGCAAGGCGATCCAGGACGGCATGGCGTCGGTCGCGGGCGGCATCGACGGTGCGCTCGACACGGCGCTCAAGGGCGCGAAGGTGACCTCGGACGGGCAGCTGCCCGACGGCTTCCCGACGAAGGACGTGCCGCTCGTCGACGGGACCGTCCTCGGCGGCGGGTCGGGCCCGGACGGCTCCGGCTGGGTCGCCCAGGTCCGGGTCGGGTCGGTCGACGAGTTCCAGGCCGCGGCCGACGCCCTGACGCATGCCGGCTACACGGAGTCGGTGAAGCGGGCGGACGGGTCGAGCGCGTTCGGGCTGTTCCGGAGCGACGGGTACCGCGTCGTCCTGACCCTCGCGAAGACCGCCGCCGGGGTCACGGCGACCTACATCGTGACCTCGCGCTAGGCCGGTCCCGTACGCTGGGCACCGATGTCCCAGGCCCCCGTCACCCGCCCAGAGCGCGTCCTGTTCGTGCACGCCCACCCAGACGACGAGACCCTCGTGTCGGGCGGGACGATCGCCACCCTGCTGGAGCTCGGCGCCGAGGTCACCGTCCTCACCGCGACCCGGGGCGAGCGGGGCGAGATGCTCACCGCCGAGCTCGCACCACTCGAGGGTGACGGCCCGCGCGTCGCCGCTCACCGCGAGACCGAGATCGCCGCGGCGCTGGCCGCACTCGGCGGGCCGGCGCACCTCTGGCTCGGGGGAGCGGGAGCGCGCCCGACCGACCTGCCCGAGCGCCGGTACGCCGACTCGGGGATGCAGTGGGGCCCGGACGGACGCGCGACGGCCGCCGCCGACGCCCCGGCGGACTCGCTCACGATGGCCGACCTCGGCGAGGTCGTGGACGACGTCCGGGCCGCGATCCGGTCGACGATGGCCGACGCCGTCGTGAGCTACGCGGACGACGGTGGCTACGGGCACCCAGACCACGTGCGGGTGCACCACGCGGCCCGGTACGCCGCACGTGCCGAGGAGGTCCCGTTCTCGATGATCGTCGCAGCCGACTCCGGGCAGGCCGACCTGACCGTCGACGTCGTCCCGGTGCGGGCCCGGGTCCGTGCGGCGCTCGAGCAGTACCGCTCGCAGCTGACGGTGGACCCGGTCGACCCGTCCGACCCGATCGCGCTCTCGTGGGTGATGCCCCACGGTGAACGGCAGCACGCACCCGCCGTCGAGGCCTTCCGCCACGACGCCGACCCGGTCCCGCCGGCGCCGCAGACCTTCGCGGAGTTCTCCCCGCAGGGCAAGGCCACCGCGGTCGTGGTGTCGTTCGTGCTCGGACTCGTCGCGGGCGGACTCGGCTCCGTGACCCACCAGCAGACGATCGGCACGTTCCCGATCGGCATCTTCCTGCCGACGCTCGTCGTGGTCGGACTGCTCGCCGGCATCCGGCTGCTGTACCGCTCGCGGGTGCTCGTCGTCGCCATCTGGCTCGGCATCGCGCTCGCGACGACGTTCCTGCTCCAGCTCGTGCTCGCGAACGCCGCGGGCTACACGTGGATGATCGCTCCCACGGCCGTCGCGTTCGTCGTGCTCGTCTGGCCGGACTTCGGCAACAGGCGTCGTCCGGTCGGAACCGGTGCCGGATCGGCGGGGGCGACCGCCGGGCTGTCCGGATCCGCCCAGCGCCGCGAGTAGGATCGAACCGTGACGTACGTGATCGCTCAGCCCTGTGTGGACGTCAAGGACCGCGCCTGCATCGACGAGTGCCCGGTCGACTGCATCTACGAGGGCGACCGCTCGCTGTACATCCACCCGGACGAGTGCGTCGACTGCGGTGCCTGCGAGCCGGTCTGCCCGGTCGAGGCCATCTACTACGAGGACGACCTCCCCGAGGAGTGGGCCGACTACTACAAGGCCAACGTCGAGTTCTTCGAAGAGGTCGGCTCGCCCGGCGGCGCCGCCAAGGTCGGTGTGATCCACAAGGACCACCCGGTCGTCCTGGCCGAGCCCCCGCGCGGCTGACCCGGACCCGCACGTGGCGCTCGACCTTCCCGACTTCCCCTGGGACCAGCTCGTCCCGTTCAAGCAGCGCGCAGCGGCCGTCGAGGGCGGAATCGTCGACCTCAGCGTCGGCTCGCCCGTCGACCCGACACCGGAGCTCGTCCGCCGTGCCCTCGCCGAGGCCACCGATGCGCACGCCTACCCGCAGGTCGCCGGCACCCCCGCCCTGCGCGAAGCGATCGCCGCCTGGTACGGCCGTCGGCAGGGTGTGACGCTCACGGCCGAGCAGGTCCTGCCGACGATCGGCTCGAAGGAGTTCATCGCCGGGCTCGCGCTCTGGCTCGGCATCGGGCAGGGCGACACCGTCGTGTTCCCCGAGGCCGCCTACCCGACGTACGAGCTCGGGGCCGCCCTCGTCGGCGCGACCGCGCTCGCCTCCGACGACCCCGCTGCCTGGCCGGACACGACGAAGCTCGTCTGGTTGAACTCCCCGGGCAACCCCGACGGCCGTGTCCTGTCGATCGAGCAGCTCCGTGTCGCGGTCGAACGTGCCCGCGAGCTCGGCGCCGTCATCGTGGGTGACGAGTGCTACGCCGAACTCGGCTGGGAGGCGCCGTACGACTCGGCGCCCACCCCGACCATCCTCGACCCGCGCGTCGTGGGCGACTCGGTCTCGGGCGTGCTCAGCGTGTACTCGCTCTCGAAGCAGTCGAACCTCGCCGGCTACCGTGCCGCGTTCGTGGCCGGCGACGCCGAGCTGCTCGCCGAGGTCCTCGCGGTCCGCAAGCACACCGGCATGATGCCGCCGCTGCCGGTGCAGCAGGCCATGATCGTCGCGCTCGAGGACGAGACCCACGTGCAGCAGCAGAAGTCCCGGTACAGGGCGCGGCGGAACATGCTCCGACGGGCACTCGACGGCGCGGGGTTCCGGGTCGACCACAGCGAGGCCGGCCTGTACCTCTGGGCCACCCGCGGTGAGCCGGCACTCGACACCGTCGCGTGGCTCGCAGACCGCGGGATCCTCGTCGCCCCCGGGACGTTCTACGGTCCCGCCGGGGCGCAGCACGTCCGCGTGGCGCTCACGGCCACCGACGAACGCATCGCCGCGGCTGCGCAGCGGCTCGCGAGCGCGCGCCGCACGAGCCGGGTGTCCGTGGACTGAACGGTGTCCGACGGGCGCGTGTCGTGCCTCCCGGCCGGTCGGCACCACGTGGTGCGCTGTCAGCGCAATCCGTGGTTCCCACCAATCCCGGAGCGCGGGAGTGTGCACGACCGACAGTGAGCGCGATTAGGCTGTCACCGTGACTGACACTGCCAACGACGCTCAGAAGACGGCCACACCGCCCACCACGCCCGTCCCCGTGAGCCCGGCTGCGGAGCAGCAGACCGAGACCGCGACGCTGACGTACCCGGGTGGCTCGGCGGAGTTCCCGATCCTGCCGAGCGTCGACGGCGCGTCCGCAGTGGACATCTCGACCTTCAAGAAGCAGACGGGGATGAACACCCTCGACTACGGCTTCGTGAACACCGGCTCGACGAAGAGCGCGATCACGTACATCGACGGCGACCAGGGGATCCTGCGCTACCGGGGCTACCCGATCGACCAGGTCGCGTCGAACTGCACGTTCCTCGAGGTCGCATGGCTGCTCATCTACGGCGAGCTGCCGACGGCTGCCGAGCTCGAGTCCTTCGACGCGCGCATCCGCCGCCACACGCTGCTGCACGAGGACCTCCGTCGCCTCTTCGACGCCCTCCCGCACTCGGCGCACCCGATGTCGGTCCTCTCGAGCGCCGTGAGTGCCCTGTCGACCTACTACGAGGACGACATGAGCGTCGACGATCCGGAGAAGGTCGAGCTGCAGACCGTGCGGCTGCTCGCGAAGCTCCCGGTCATCGCCGCGTACGCGCACAAGAAGTCGATCGGACAGGCGTTCCTGTACCCGGACAACTCGCTGTCGTTCGTCGACAACTTCCTCCGGCTGAACTTCGGCACCATGGCCGAGACCTACCAGCCGAACCCGGTGCTCTCCAAGGCACTCGAACGGCTGCTCATCCTGCACGAGGACCACGAGCAGAACGCCTCCACCGCGACCGTCCGGCTCGTCGGCTCCACGAAGGCGAACATGTTCGCGTCGATCTCGGCCGGCATCAACGCGCTCTACGGTCCGCTCCACGGCGGCGCGAACGAGGCCGTGCTCGAGATGCTGCAGCAGATCAAGGACTCCGGCGAGCCGGTGTCGCGCTTCGTCGAGCGGGTGAAGAACAAGGAGCGCGGCGTGAAGCTCATGGGCTTCGGGCACCGCGTCTACAAGAACTACGACCCGCGCGCCAAGCTCGTGAAGGAGTCCGCGCACGAGGTGCTCGAGGCGCTCGGCGTGCAGGACGACCTGCTCGACATCGCGATGGAGCTCGAGGGGATCGCGCTCGAGGACGAGTACTTCGTCAGCCGCAAGCTCTACCCGAACGTCGACTTCTACACGGGCATCATCTACAAGGCGATGGGCTTCCCGCCGCGGATGTTCACCGTGCTGTTCGCGATCGGGCGGCTGCCGGGGTGGATCGCGCAGTGGCGTGAGCTCAACAACGACCCGCTGAACAAGATCGGGCGTCCGCAGCAGCTGTACGTGGGGTACCCCGAGCGCGACCTGCCGGCGCGCTGACGGGCGGGGCGGCGCTGCCGGCGCTGCCGGCGCTGCCGGAACCAGGTTCCGGACACAGCACCACGACGCTCCGCGGTGCTGTGTCCGGCACCTGGTTCCTCACACGCGGAACGACAGCGCCCACTTCGTCGCGAGGTCGAGCGTGGTGTCCGAGTCCGGCGTGCCCGGACGGTTGAGGAACGCGTGCCGAGTACCCGGCAGGACGTGTCGTTCGACGTCGACAGCGGCGGTCCGTAGTTCCAGCGCGAACCGGTCGCCAGACGACCGCATGGTGTCGTACTCGGCGTCCACCATCAGGACGGGCGGGAACACTGACAGGTCCTGCCCGCCGGGGAACGCGGTCTCCGTCGGGGCCCCGCGTCCGACGAGGTTCTGGTTCGCCCGGTCGAGCATGGCTGGGTGGTGGGTCAGTCGACGGTGCCCCCGGACGGATCCGGTGATGGCGGCGTCGCGCGGGGTGCGGGCGTGGAAGAAGCCGTAGGCCAGGAAGAGGCCGTCGGGTCGGGACTCCGCGGGCAGCGTCCGGGTGACGGCCGCGGCGAGGCACGCTCCGGCGCTCGCGCCGCCGAGCAGGAGCGGTCCTCGGTCACGGTCGCGGACGGCCTCGAGCACGGCGCGCACGTCGTCGGCCGCAGCCGGGTGTCGTCGTCGGCCGCGGGGACCGCGGCGTCCGAGGAACGGCAGGCCGGGTACGGGTGCGAGACGGTAGTCGACCGCCAACACGTCGATCCCGCGGTCCGCCAGGGTCGTCGCCACCGCGTGCGACTCCGGGAGGTCGAGGTCGCCGCGGAAGAACCCGCCGCCGTGCAGCCAGACGAGCGTGACGGCGGAACCCGACCCGTAGCGCCGGACCGGGACCGGACCGTGCGGGCCCGCGATGGTCGCTTCCGGAGGCACCGTCCTACGCGTGCAGGGCGGTGTTGAGCTGGATGCCCTGGCCCTGGCGCTGCAGGGCCTCGACCGCGCCGGTGACCGAGTTGCGCCGGAAGAGGATGTTCGGCGTGCCCGAGAGCTCCGCGGCCTTGACGGTCTTCGGGGTGCCGTCCGGGTTCGGCGCCGCTCCGACGAGGACGACCTTGGTGCCGGCGGTCACGTAGAGTCCGGCCTCGACCACGGAGTCGTCGCCGAGGGAGATCCCGAGCCCGGCGTTGGCGCCGAGCAGCGCCCGCGCGCCGAGCGACACCCGGTGCGTTCCCCCGCCCGAGAGCGTGCCCATGATGGAGGCTCCGCCGCCGATGTCCGTGCCGTCGCCGACGACGACGCCCTGGGACACGCGCCCCTCGATCATCGCGTCGCCGAGGGTGCCGGCGTTGAAGTTCACGAAGCCCTCGTGCATGACGGTGGTGCCGGGCGCGAGGTGTGCGCCGAGACGGACACGGTTCGCGTCGCCGATGCGCACCCGGTCCGGGACGACGTAGTCGACCAGCCGAGGGAACTTGTCGATCGCGTGCACCGCGATGCCCGCCCGCTGGAGGGCTGGGCGCAGGCGTGTGAGGTCAGCGGGGGCGACGGGACCGGCGTTCGTCCACGCGACGATCGGCAGGTGCGCGAAGACGCCGTCGAGGTTCACCTCGTTCGGGCGGACGTGCAGGTGGCTGAGGAGGTGCAGTCGCAGGTACGCGTCCGGCGTGCTCGTCGGTGCGGCGTCGATCGTGACCTCGGTGGTGACCGCCTCGATCCGGACGGCCCGTCGCGGGTCGTCGCCGACGTGCGCCAGCAGTTCCTCGGGGAAGGCGGCGTCGGACGGCCGCGCTCCGAGGTGCGTCTCCGGGTACCACGTGTCGAGCGTCGTGCCGTCGGCGGCGATCGTCGCGAGGCCGTGGCCCCAGGCGGTGGTCGGGCGGGCGGAGGCGGTCGTGTCGGTCACGTGGACAAGGGTAGCGAGGTGCGCGCGGCGACCACCGTCCGGCCGGACGGCCTGTGGAGGACGCCCCACGGGCCTCCCGGCCGGCTTGCGCAGGACGCGCGTTCCGCGCATCCGGACCGGCCTGGAGGCACGCCTCCTGTGGACGGACGGCACCCGGTCCACAGGTGGTCGGCTCGACGGCGGCCGGCAAGGGTCGGCCGGTAGGCTTCCCGCATGCCGGAGCAGCTCGACCTCACCGCCTCGTCCATCGACATCACCCGCGCCGTCTGCGACATCGAGTCGGTGTCGGGCAACGAAGGCGCCCTCGCCGACGCGATCGAGGCAGCGCTCGCCCCGCTGCCGCACCTCGACGTCGTCCGCGACGGTGACGCGGTCGTGGCGCGCACCGAGCTCGGTCGTGACCGCCGGGTCGTCATCGCCGGCCACATCGACACCGTGCCGCTGAACCACAACCTGCCCACCGAGTTCCGCACCGCGGAGGACGGCACCGAGATCCTCTGGGGTCGCGGCACGGTCGACATGAAGGCCGGCGTCGCGGTGCAGCTCAAGCTCGCGTACGACCTCACCGAGCCGACCAACGACGTGACCTGGGTCTTCTACGACCACGAAGAGGTGAGCGACTCGCTGAACGGCCTCGGCCGGCTCGCGCGCACCCGACCGGAACTCCTCGCCGGCGACTTCGCGATCCTCGGGGAGCCGTCCGGCGCGCAGATCGAAGGCGGCTGCAACGGCAACCTGCGAGCCGAGATCCGCACGTTCGGCAAGCGGTCGCACAGCGCCCGGAGCTGGATCGGCGACAACGCGATCCACAAGGCCGCTCCGATCCTCGCGACGCTCGCGGCGTACGAGCCGCGAACGGTGACGGTCGACGGGCTCGAGTACCGCGAGGGGCTCAACGCCGTGGGCATCTCCGGTGGCATCGCCGGCAACGTCATCCCGGACGAGGCCATGGTCCACGTGAACTACCGCTTCGCACCGTCCCGCAGCGCGGACGAGGCCGTCGCCCACATCCGCGAGCTCTTCGACGGCTACGACGTGCAGATCGTCGACCTCGCCGCCGGTGCCCGGCCCGGGCTCGACGCGCCGCTCGCGCAGGAGTTCGTCGCCGCGGTCGGTGGTCCGGCTCCGCGACCGAAGTACGGCTGGACCGACGTCGCGCGGTTCTCCGCGCTGGGCGTCCCCGCGGTCAACTACGGCCCGGGCGAGCCCGTCTTCGCGCACCACGACGACGAGCAGGTGCCGCTCGCGCAGATCACCTCGGTCGAGGACGGCCTCCGTCGGTGGCTGACCGCCTGACGACCGGCGGGACCCTCCGCGCACGGTCCAGCCCGGCCGTCCGGTGGCGCGCCCGCTACCGAGCGGTGCCGTGGTGGGCACGGATCACGGTCGTCTACGTCCTCGCCCGGATCGTGACCGGCGCGATGATGCAGGGCTTCGCGGCCGTGCAGTCGGCGAACTCCTTCACGTCGGAGCATCCGTCGTACCTGTCGTTCGCCGCGATCTGGGACGGCGCCTGGTACCGGGTGATCGCGACCGGTGGCTACCCGTCCACCCTGCCCGTGGACGCTGCGGGGCACGTCACCGAGAACGCCTGGGCCTTCATGCCCGCGTACCCGTTCCTCGTGCGCGGACTCATGGTGCTGACCGGTGCGTCCTTCGAGGCGGTGGCGGTCACGGTGTCCCTCCTGGCGGGCCTCGGGGCGGCGCTCGTGTTCCGTCGGCTCGTCGGTCGGTTCCTCGATGCGCCGCGGGCGACGTTCGCCACGGTGCTGCTCTGCGTCGCGCCGACCTCGGTGATGTTCCAGGTCGCCTACGCCGAGTCGATGGGGCTCTTCCTGCTCTTCGTCGCACTGCTGCTCGCGGTGGACCGTCGCTGGTGGACCATGCTGCCGGTGGTGCTCCTGCTCGGCATGACCCGGCCGACCGGGCTGGCGTTCGCGTTCTTCCTCGTGCTGTTCCTGGCCGTGTGGTGGTTCCGCCCGGCTTGGGTCCGCGAGGCCGCCCGTCTCACGCTCCGCTCCGGCCTGCCACCGCTCGTGCTCGCCATCGTGTCCGGGCTCGTGGGGTTGGCCTGGCCCGCGATCGCCTGGGCCGTCACCGGAGTGCCGAAGGCGTACACCGACACCGAGCTCGCCTGGCGGTCGTCCTACGTCGGCTGGGGAGAGCTCCTGCCGTTCTCGCCGTGGGTCGAGGGGTTCTCGTGGTGGTTGCGGTACCCCGGCGGCTGGCCGGCAGCGCTCGCGATCCCGCTCGGGCTCGCGGCCATCGCGTTCCTCGTCTGGATGCCGGCGGCACGTCGGGTCGGGCTCGAGCTGCGTCTGTGGGTCGTGGCGTACGTCGTCTACCTGCTCGCGGTGTTCTTCCCGCAGTCGAGCACGTGGCGCATCCTCATGCCGATCGCGCCCCTGCTCGCGGTCGTGGCGCTGCCGCGGTCACGGGTGTACCGAGTCGTGCTGGTCGTCGTCGCACTCGTGCTGCAGTGGGTGTGGTTGTACGCGAACTGGTGGGTGGACGGCTACGACTGGACGCCGCCGTGATCGAGGGTTGCCGCTCGTCCGTCTCCGGTACCGGTACGGGTCGCTAGTCCGCGTCCGGCGCCACTTCGTGCCGCTCGATACGCTCGATGTCGGAGAGCGGCACGCCGTCCTCGGGGCGCCATGCCGCGGCGGCGTTGACCATCGCGTTCACCGTGGCGATGAACGGCACGGCGAAGAACGCCCCGACGACACCGGCGATCGTCGTACCGGCCGTGACCCCGAGCACGACGCCGAGCGGGTGCACCTTGACCGCGCTGCCGGTGAGGAACGGGTGCAGGACGTGGCTCTCGAGCTGCTGCACGAGGACGATGATGCCGAGCATGATGAGCGCGGGCACCCAGCCGTTGAAGACGAGCGCGATCACGACCGCCACGATGCCCGCGACGATGGCGCCGACCACCGGCACGAACGCGCCGAAGAACACGATGACGCCGATCGGGATCGCCAGCGGGATCTGCAGGATGAGCGCTCCGATCACCACGCCGAGAGCGTCGGTGATCGCCACGACCAGCTGGACGCGGATGAAGCTCGTGAGCGTCTTCCACCCCGCGTGGCCGGCGACGTCGAGGCGGGCGCGCGCTCGGCGCGGGAAGATGCGCACGACCCACTGCCAGATGCGCGGCCCGTCGATCAGGACGAACAGGGTCGTGAAGATGATGATGAACAGGCCCTCGAACACGTGGATCGCGCCGGACCCCGCCGCGAGGAACCCCGAGAAGATCGACGATGCGTGCGACTGCAGGTAGTCCGAACCGTCCGAGATCCACTTGTTGACCTGGGTCGCCGTGATGCCGAACGGCTCCGAGGCGAGCAGCGACTGCAGTGACGAGATGCTCGCGTGCAGGCGCTTCTCGAGCGAGGGCAGGTCGTAGCGGATCTGCGCCGTGACGATGAGGCCGAGTCCGCCGATCGCCACGACGACGGACACCAGGCTCGAGAGGATCGCGAGCCACTTCGGCCAGTGGTGCCGGCGGAGGAACGACGACATCGGCACGAGCAGGGCGCAGAGCAGCAGTGCGATGAGGAACGGCACGATGATGTCCTGCAGGAGGATCACCAGCAGGATCAGCACGGCCAGCGCCGCGCCGACGACGAGCAGGCGCCACGAGAACGCCGCCGCGATCCGCATGCCCGCGGGCACCGCGTCGTCGATGGGTGCGGGATCGCTTCCGCGGAGCATGGAGCGGATGTTCGGCATCCGCATAGGTTAGGGAGCAGAACCGCGAGAACGTCGCGTTTCGCGACCCCCAACCTGGGCGGTTTCGCAGTTGCCCCTCCGATACGGGATAATGGGCAGGCATGTACTGCACGAAAGGGGACATCTGATGGCAGCCATGAAGCCGAGGACCGGTGACGGGCCGATGGAGGCTGTTAAGGAGGGTCGACTCATCATCGTGCGGGTTCCGCTCGAGGGTGGAGGCCGCCTGGTCGTCTCGGTCAACGATGCCGAGGCCAAGGAACTCCACGACGCACTCGCCGAGGTCGTCTCGGCCTAGTCCGTCGAAGCACTGAACGACGAAGCCCGGAGCGCGTACGCTCCGGGCTTCGTCGCGTCCCGTCGGTGGCACGGAGCAGGATGTTCCCGTGCGCAGGTCCCACATGCCGATCACCCGGGTCGAGGAGTTCAACGACCCGAGCCCGATGCCCCGCGACGTCTGGCCCGCGACGCTCCCGCCCGTCCGGCAGCTGCTCGACGAGGGGCTCGACCTCGACCCCGTGACCGTGTTCGTCGGTGACAACGGCGTCGGCAAGTCCACGATCGTCGAGGCGATCGCGCTGCAGTTCGGCATGGGGCCGGAAGGCGGTGGAACGGGATCGCAGCACTCGACCCGCCCGTCGGAGTCGACGCTGTGCGAGCACATCCGCCTGCGTCGCGACTTCGGTGCGCCCAGGGGTGGCTTCTTCCTGCGTGCCGAGACCATGCACGGCTTCTTCACCTACCTCGAGGAACACCCGAACCTCAGCCGCCCTGAGCCGCGGTTCCACGAGCGCAGCCACGGCGAGTCCTTCCTCGACTTCGTGATCGACCGCGCGCGGTGGCCGGGCCTCTGGATCCTCGACGAGCCCGAGTCGGCGCTGTCGTTCTCCGGGTGTCTCGCCCTCATCGGGCTGCTGCAGTCCATCGTCGACAGCGGGATCGGGCAGGTGATCCTCTCGACGCACTCACCCGTGCTCGCGGCGTTCCCGGGTGCGACGATCCACGAGGTGGGGGAGTGGGGCCTCCGTCGGACGGCGTGGGAGGACCTCGATCTGGTGCGGCACCAGCGGTCGTTCCTCGAGTCGCCGGAGCGCTACCTGCGCCATCTGCGCGACGACGACGACTGACCGAGGCCAGACGACGAACGAGCGAGACGCCCGACGAACGGCGCTACGCCGTGAGCTTGGTGAGCTGCAGCAGGCCGTCCCCGGCGGGCGAGAGCGCACTCCGCACCGCACCCGACGTCGACACCTCGGTCAGCAGCAGCCGGAAGTCGGTCGTCGCGCGGTCCCGCTTCACCGGGTCCGCGACCCGCCCACGCCACAGCGCGTGCGGCACGAGCACGGTCCCGCCGAGCCGCGCGAGCCGCAGCCCGTGCTCGACGTACTCGATCACGTGCTCCGGGTCGGCGTCGACGAGCACCACGTCGTACGAGGCCTCGTTCATCCGCGGGAGCACCTGGTTCGCCCGCCCGGGGATGAGGCGGATGCGGGCCGGAGCGGTACCCGCGGCGATGAACGCGTCACGTGCGGCCTGCTGGTGGTCCACCTCGACGTCGATCGTGGTGAGCGTCGCCTCGGGTGCTCCGGCGAGCAGGTACAGCCCGGAGACGCCGAGTCCGGTGCCGATCTCGATCATGCTCGTTGCCCGCGAGGCCGCGGCGATGACGCTGATCTGCGCGCCGATGGCAGGGGAGATCGCCTCGACCCCGAGCTCCAACGAGTGTTCACGCGCGCGGGCGATCGTCTCGGGCTCGGCGACGATGTCCTCGGCGAACTTCCAGTTCGACTCTTTCTCTGACACGCACACTCCGTTCGGTTGACAACTCTACGGGTGATGCGTGGGGTGGACGGGTTACGCTCGTACCGTGTTCGACGGCTTCGAGAAGTTCCTGGTCATCGGGATCATCGGTGTCCTGATCGTCGGGCCGCAGCGCTTGCCCGCGTACGCCGCGAAGCTCGCCGAGTTCGTGAAGGCCGTCCGCCGGTTCGCCGACACCGCGAAGGAGCGGATGCGCGACGAGATGGGCCCGGAGTTCGACGACATCGAGTGGCAGAAGCTCGACCCGCGGCAGTACGACCCTCGGCGGATCATCCGTGACGCCCTCCTCGACAGCGGGGGCAGCGTGGCCGCCGTCGAGACGGCCCAGGTCACCGCATCGAAGGTGCGCGCGACCGCGCCCGTGGTGCCGCTCGCCGCCGGCGAGGCGGCCCCCTTCGACAGCGAAGCCACCTGATCGCGCGGGCCGACGGCCCGTCAGGTGAGCGGCAGACGAACTGGAGGCGCGGTGCCGGCTGGCACCGCGCCTCCCGGCCGTCACGTGGTGGCGTCTACCGCAGGTCGGCGAGGAACCGGTCGGTCCACGCGAGCGCCGGCGCGCTCGGGACCGAGCTGCACGTGGCCATCGCCGTCGTCGAGGAGCACGGGGTGTCCCGGTCGAGCGACCACACGTGGACGCCGGCCAGGCCGTTCGCCTTCGCGTAGGACGTCAGCGTGTCCACGTCGGCGAGGGTGAAGACCTCGTCCGAGGCGTCGTTCACGCCGAGCATCGGGGTGACCTCGATCTTCGACGGCGCGATGCCGTAGGTGTGCTCGAGGTTGGTGACGGCCTGGATCGCGGACTGCCCCATCTCGCACGTCGACCCGGAGAGCACGCAGTTCGCGGAGGTGGCCCGCCCGAAGTCCATCGTCATGAGGTTGACCGTGTAGTGCGTCAGGGTCGACGCCTTGATGGCCTTCACGACGGCGTCACCGGTGCTGTTCAGCCCGCCGTACGTTCCGTCGGACGCCGCGAGGGTCGCGAGCGTGAACGAGAAGCGCATGCCGGGGTACTTCGACTGCGCGAGTGCCGCGGCGTTCACGAGGTTCTGCACGTCGGAGACGGACTGTCCGCTCTCGATGTCGAAGTCGACGCCGATCATGTGCGGGCTCGCGTAGCGGGCGATGAACGACTGCAGCGCCGTCCCGGAGCATCTGAACGAGCCGGCCGCGCCGCCGGTGCTCACGATGTAGTCCACCCCCGCGCCATCGAGCTTCGGGATGTTGGCGCTCGCGAACGCATCCGCGGCGACACCGCCCCAGTTCTCGCTGCCACAGGTGCCGGTGGCGAACGCGAGGGTGATCGCCTTCAGGCCCGGCTCGCGGGTCGAGACGAGACTGTTCGAGGATCCGACGACGGGGATGCGCGTCCCGGTGACCGCCGTGTTCATGACGTTCGTGTTCCAGTCGAGGTTGACCGTGACGTCCTTGTACGGACTGAACACGAGGCCGCTCGCGGTGCCGCCGCTGCCGCCGGTCCCGGTGCCCGTACCTCCGCCGGTGCCGGTCCCGCCGCCCCCGGTGCCGCCACCCGTGCTCGTGCCGCTGCACGCGCCCGTCGAGGTCCACGGCTGCCCGCTGCCCGTCGCGCCCGAGTGCGTCGCGGGCTCGTCGCCCTGCGTCCACCAGTTCGCGCTGTAGTTCGTGCCGTTCTCACTCACCGTGGCACCGCCGGTGTAGGCGGTGCCGGCGCTCCACGCGGTCGCGCACGGCGGCGTGGCCGCCGTGGCGGGAGCTGCGGCCACGGCTCCGCCCGTCAGCGCGGCCGCGACCGCCGCGACGATCCCGATCCTGGTCCTGGTCATGCTGATCACACGGTCCTCCTGTCCTCGGCCCGGCGACGTCGCCGGGCGGGCTGGAGCTCCTGCGGACCCGATTCCGCAGGAGCATTGTGGAATACCCCTGCACAATGCACCCGAGTGGAACGACCTGTCCATGAAAGGACGTACAGGCGGGTCGGTCAGTCCTTCGTCGCCACGATCGTGAACGTGGTCGGCACACGGTCGCGATCGGCACCGGGCCACGCGAAGTCGCCGTCGGGGAGCTCGTCCATCCGGGCACTGAACCGCCACGGCAGGGTCCGGCCCTCGTCCAGGAAGCGCAACCGCAGGCCGGCGCCGAGGAGCGCGTTCACGATCTCCGACAGCGGGTGCGGCCACTCGTAGGTCCGGGTGTTCGCGACCGTCCCCTCGCCGACGTAGGTGCCGGCGTCGTCCCACTGTTGCGCGGTGCCGTCGGCGAAGTACCGGTGCCGTGCGACGAGCTCGCCGGCGTCCTCGTCCAGGGCGTACATCGCCGGGTGGCCGTCGCGGATGAAGAACACCCCGCCCGGTCGGAGGAGCGCGGCGATCTGCGCGGCCCAACGATCGAGGTCGTCGAGCCAGCAGATCGTCCCGATGCTCGTGTAGACGACGTCGAAGGCCCCGGTGACGGCGGCCCGGGCGTCGAGGACGTCCGTCTCCACCCAGGTGACGTCGAGCCCGAGGCGATCGGCGAGCCCTCGGGCGGAGTCCAGTGCCGCGGGGGAGAAGTCCACGCCGGTGACCCGGGCGCCATCGCGCGCCAGTGACACCGTGTCCGTACCGATGTGGCACTGCAGGTGGCAGAGGTCGAGCCCGTCGAGGGAGCCCCTGGGCAGCCAACGGGCGAGGACGGGGAGGTCGGCGCGGACGACGCCCGAGCGGTGCTCGGGGTCGCTCAGTGCGTCGATGTCGTAGGCGCCCTCGTGGATCGGGACGCGGTCGTCCCAGTTCGCGCGGTTCGTGTCGCGGGCCTGGTCCCAGTCGACGTTGACGTGGTCAGTGCTCATGCCGTTGACCCTACCGAGCGAGCGGAACGGCCCGACTCCACCGAGCGAACGGGTGGGCCTGGCCGTCCTGGCGGAGCGGCGAGCGTGGCGGCGGGTCAGCCGACCGACAGTCCGAGCTTCCGACCTGCGAGTCCCCTGCCCATCGTCGACACCCGGTCCGCGATCGCGCCGAGGGCCACTGCCGCCGGGTCCTCCGGCGCTCCGAGCACCACCGGAACGCCCGTGTCCCCGCCCTCCCGGAGCGGCACGGAGAGCGGCACGCTGCCGAGCACCGGGACCGGGACGTCCTGCCCGCGGGAGAGCCGAGCAGCGGTCTCGGCACCACCGCCCTCGCCGAAGAGGTGCAGGACCGAGCCGTCGGGCTGGACCAGCCCCGCCATGTTCTCCACGACGCCGATCACCCGCTGCCCGGTCTGCCGTGCGACGATCCCGCTGCGCTCGGCCACGTCCGCGGCGGCGGTCTGCGGCGTCGTGACGACGAGGACCTCGGCGTGGGGGAGCAGCTGGCCGACCGAGATCGCGACGTCCCCGGTCCCCGGCGGGAGGTCGAGGAGCAGCACGTCGAGGTCGCCGAAGAACACGTCGGTGAGGAACTGCGACACCGTCCGGTGCAGCATCGGCCCGCGCCAGGACACCGCGGTCGAGACGTCGTCGACGAACATGCCGATCGAGACCACCTTCACGTCGTGGGCGACCGGCGGCAGGATCATGTTGTCGACCCGGGTCGGTCGTGGTGCCACCCCCGCGGCATCGGTGAGGCCCATGAGCCCCGGGATGCTGAAGCCGTGCACGTCGACGTCGACGATGCCCACCCGCTGTCCACGGGCAGCGAGCGCGACGGCGAGGTTCGCCGTGACGGTGGACTTGCCGACGCCGCCCTTCCCGCTCGTCACCGCGATCACCCGCGTCAACGAGTCCGGCGTGAACTGCACGCCGCGCGGGCGACCGGCACGGAGTCGCTCGGTGAGGGCCGCGCGGGTCGCCGGGGACATGACGGAGACGTCCACGTCGACCGCGGTCACGCCGTCCACGGAACCGGCGGCCGCACGGACGTCGCGCTCGATCGTGTCGGCGGCCGGGCACCCCGTGATCGTGAGCTGCAGGTCGACGCGCACCGCGCCTCCAGGCTGGACGTCGACACCCCGGATCATGTCGAGCTCCGTGACGGGCCGACGGATCTCGGGGTCCACGACGCGACCGAGCGCCGCGAGGACCGCGCCGCCCAGCTGTTCGTCCGAGTTGCCGGGGTCAGCCACGGGTCGCGGTGCCGGGCTCGTCGGCGAAGCCGGCGGAGTCCGCGTCTCGCCGGTCGAGCTCCTCGAGCAGCGACCGGATCTCGGCGCGGATGAAGTCCTTCGACGCCATGTCCCGCATCGCGAGGCGCAGCGCGACGACCTCGCGGGCGAGGTACTCGGTGTCGGCGAGGTTGCGCTCCGCGCGCTGCCGGTCCTGCTCGAACTGCACGCGGTCGCGGTCGTCCTGCCGGTTCTGCGCGAGGAGGATCAGCGGTGCGGCGTACGACGCCTGGAGCGAGAGCACGAGGGTGAGGGCGGTGAAGCCGATCGCCGCCGAGTCGAACTGCCACGGCTTCGGCGCGACGGTGTTGTAGATCATCCAGACCGCACAGAAGAGCGTCAGGCCGACGAGGAACCAGGGCGTCCCCATCGCCCGCGCGATGCCCTCGGTCGCACGACCGAAGGTGTCCCCACGGCCGCGGCGGCGGGTCGGCAGGACCCGGGTGCGCATGCCCTTGGGGGAGTCCAGGCGCTCCTGGCGGGTGTCATCCGTTCGGGCCACTGGTGGTCCTCCTTCCCGTGGTCACGGGCGTCTTGCGGGAGCGTTGGCGAGGAAGGGGTGAGGGTTCTCCCTCACCCTGACTTCGCCAGTCGTCGGGCAGGACGTGGTCGAGGACGTCGTCGATCGTCACCACCCCGACGAGACGGTGGGCGTCGTCGACCACGGGGACGGACAGCAGGTTGTAGGTCGCCATGATCCGCGTGACCTCGGCGGCGCTGGCGTCGACCCGGACCGGCTCGGTCTGCTGGTCGATGAGGGTGCCGAGCCGCTCGTTCGGCGGGTACCGCAGCATGCGCTGGAAGTGCACGAGCCCCAGGAAGCGCCCGGTCGGCGGCTCGTACGGCGGGAGCACGACGCAGACGCTCGCGCCGAGGGCCGGCGCGAGTTCGTGGCGTCGGACGAGCGCGAGCCCCTCGGCCACGGTCGCGTCGGCCGAGACGATCACCGGCTCGGTCGTCATGAGACCACCGGCGGTGTCGGGCTCGTACTCGAGGAGCATGCGGACGTCCTGCGCCTCCTCCGGCTCCATGAGCTGGAGGAGGGCTTCGGAGCGGTCGTCCGGGAACTGCGCGAGCACGTCGGCGGCGTCGTCCGGCTGCATCTGGTCGAGCACGTCGGCGGCGCGCGCGTCCTCGAGCCGGCTCAGGATCTCGATGCGCTCCTGGTCGGGCATCTCCTCGAGGACGTCGGCGAGCCGGTCGTCCGGGAGTTCCTCGGCGACCTCGAACCGGCGCTCCTCGGGGAGGTCGAGCAGCGTGGAGGCGAGGTCGGCCGGCAGCAGGTCGGAGTACGCGGCGATGACGTGCTCGGCGGACTGTGCCTCGCCGGGGAGTTCGTCCTCGGTGACCTCGTTCCAGGTCGCGAACGTGGTCGGACCCTTGCCGAACGGGGACGGCGTCGTCTTCGGCTTGCGGAGGAAGAGCTGCGACACCTCCCAGTCGCCCTGCCCGCGGTCCTCGATCGCGACGTCCTCGATCGTGGCGCGGATCCGCTGGTTCTTGATGAGCACCTTGCGGCCGAGCATCTCCGCGATCACGCGGACCTCGCCGCCGCGCTGCTCGAAGCGGCGCATGTTCACGAGGCCGGTGGTGATGACCTGGCCGGCCCCGATCGACGTGATGCGACCGACGGACACGAAGATGCGGCGCTTGCCGGGGACCTCGACGATCAGCCCGACGACGCGCGGGGAGTCGACGCGTCTGTAGACGACCAGGACGTCCCGGACGCGGCCCACGCGGTCGCCCGCGGGGTCGAAGACGGAGCACCCGGCGAGGCGGGCGACGAAGACCTTCGTGGCGCTCACCCGACCAGCGTAGCCGTTCGGTCCTGCGCCGACGCCGCCGCGCCTGTGCAGGCTCACCGACCGGACCGCCAGCCCTCGGGGAGGAGCTCGGTCGGCGGCTTCCCTGGGAGCGCACGTGCGATTGCAAGGTGCCCGGTGGATGATGGCTGAGTGAGCAATCAGAGCCCCTTCGGCGGCCGGACGGCCCAGGCATTCCCGACGCTGCCGCGTGGCGACGTCCTCGGCACCTACGACAGCTACCCGGAGGCGCAGCGCGTCGTCGCGAAGCTCGCCGAGTCGGACTTCCCGGTCGCCAAGATCGCCATCGTCGGCAACGACCTCAAGACCGTCGAGCGCGTCACCGGCAAGATGACCTACGGCCGTGCGGCGATCGCCGGCGCCCTGTCGGGTCTGTGGCTCGGCATCTTCTTCGGCATCGTGCTCACCCTCTTCTCGCCGACCGCGGGTGGCCTCATCATCGCCGCCGCCATCATCGGTGCGGCCTTCGGCATGCTCTACGGGATCGTCTCCTTCGCGATCACGAAGCGGCAGCGCGACTTCACGAGCGTCCACCAGGTGCTCGCGACGAACTACCAGATCGTGGTGGACCCCCAGCTGACCGGGCAGGCGCAGAAGATCCTCGGGCAGTTCGGCGCGACGCAGTCCACCCACTGGAACTCGCCGTCGCCCTCGCAGGGTGCGCCGATGAACCGGCAGGAGCCGTGGCGGCCGGAGCCGCGGCAGCAGCAGGCACCGTACGGCGGGCACGCGACGCCCCACCAGCAGCCTGGAGGCACGCAGCAGCCCGGTACGTCGGCCCCCGGCCCGCAGGCGGGAGCGCCGCGCTACGGCACCAACGACGGGCCGCGGTACGGCACGAACGACGGGCCGCGGTACGGCGAGACCCCGTCCGGGTCTCCGTCCGGTCCCGCCGCCGGGCAGCCCGGGGCCTCGTCGAGTGCTCCCGCCGGTCCGCCGCGCTACGGGACGAACGACGGGCCGCGGTACGAGCCTCCGGCCGCCGGGTCCGATCGCCCCGGCGAGGCAGCACGTCCCGATGAGCAGCCACAGTTCGGTGAACGGGTGACCCCCACGTCCGCGCCCTCGTCGGCCCCGGAGCAGCGCAAGAGCCCGAACGACGACCGGTCCTGACGGCGCCGCTCGCCGGGCAGACCGCGGGCCCGGGCAGTGCCGGATGCCCGGGCAGTGCCGCATGCCCGGGTCCGCCGATCGTCTGTGCCACCAGCGCCGTCGAGGTTCCACGACATGCCGTCGTCGATCCATGGAGGTTCCACGGATCGGTGGCGGCCCCGCTCGGGATGCCGGGATCCTGGAACCTCGGCGGCGGAGCGGACCGACGCGCCCGCGCTAGAGCACCTTGGAGAAGCAGACCGAGGTCGGCACGCCCGAGTACGGGCCGAAGTTGGCGATGCGCGTGAAGCCCTCGCGCTCGTAGAACCCGATCGACCGCTTCTGCTCCGTGCCCGTCTCGAGCACCAGCGCCGGCGACCCGAGGTCGAGCGCGGCCTCTTCCAGCCGACGGAGGAGCGCGGTCGACACCCCGGCACCACGCGACTCCGGTCGCACGTACATCCGCTTGATCTCCGTGATGCCGTCCTGCACGATCCGCAGTCCGCCGCAGCCGAGCGGCGTGCCCGAGGCGTCGCGCGCCACGAAGAACACCGCGATGGACTCGGCCGTCGGCTTCTCGCCGGGTTCGGTGTCCTGCCCGTAGGCACGGTCGATCTCGAGTCGCTGCGCGGCACGGAGCCGCTGGGCGTCCGGGGAGTCGAAGTGCTCGACCTCGATGTCGAGGTCGTCCGTCGTCGGCGTGTGCTCGGGCGTGGTCACCCGCTCAGGCTAGCGGCCGGAGCGGGCGATCCACCCCTCCACTTCCGAGGGGGTCCGGGGGATCCCGACCGAGAGGTTCTCGGCGCCGTCCTCGGTCACCAGGATGTCGTCCTCGATGCGCACGCCGATGCCGCGGAACTCCTCCGGGACGGTCAGGTCGTCCTGCTGGAAGTACAGTCCGGGCTCGATCGTGAACACCATGCCGGGCTGCACGACGCCGTCGATGTACATCTCGCGGCGGGCCTTCGCGCAGTCGTGCACGTCGAGCCCGAGGTGGTGGCTCGTCCCGTGGACCATGTAGCGGCGGTGGAACTGGTTCTCGGACTGCAGCGATTCCTCCGCCGTGCCGGGCAGGAAGCCCCACTCGGCGGTCTTGCGCGCGATGACCTCCATCGCGGTGGCGTGCACCTGGCGGAAGGTGATGCCCGGCTTGACGATCGCGAACGCCGCGTCCGCCGCCTCGAGCACGGCCTCGTAGACCATCCGCTGCACCTCGGTGAAGGTGCCGCTCACCGGCAGCGTGCGGGTGATGTCCGCGGTGTAGAACGAGTCGACCTCGACCCCGGCGTCGATGAGGATGAGGTCGCCCGGCTGCACGGCGCCGTCGTTCCGGGTCCAGTGCAGGATGCAGGCGTGGTGCCCGGACGCCGCGATCGTGTCGTACCCGACGGTGTTGCCGTCGGCCCGCGCCCGGCGGTTGAACGTGCCCTCGACGATGCGCTCGCCGCGGGGGTGTGCGAGCACGGCGTCGAAGTCGGCGATGACGTCGTCGAAGCCGGCCTTCGTCGCCGCGACGGCCTGGCGGAGCTCGTGCACCTCGTACGCGTCCTTCACGAGGCGGAGCTCCGAGAGGTCGCGGGCGAGGACGTCGTCCGTCGCCGGTGCGCCGTCCTGCTCGGGGGCGCCGCCGACCGTGCTGCCGAGGCGCTCGTCGAACGACCGGGTCAGCTCGGTGTCGGCGTCGCGGACCACGAGCACGGTCTGGTCGAGGCCGTCGACCACCGCGTCGAGGTCGCCCAGGTCGGCGGTGGAGACCCCGAGGTCGGCAGCGACCTCGGCCAGGGACGGACGCGGTCCCACCCAGAACTCGCCGATCTCCGGATTGGCGTAGAACTCCTCGGAGTCACGGCCCGCCGTCGCCCGGAAGTACAGCGTGGTGTCGTGCCCGGAGCCGTTCGGCGTCATCACGAGCACGGAGCCGACGACCGTGTCGGAGCCCCACCCGGTGAGGTGCGCGAACGCGGAGTGCGGTCGGAACGGGTAGTCGCAGTCGTTCGAGCGCACCTTCGCCTGGCCGGCCGGCACGACGATCGTCCGGCCGGGGTGCAGCTCGGAGATGCGGGCCCGACGTGCGGCGGCGTGCGCGGCCTGCTCGCGGGGTTCGGGGAGCGGGCGCTCGCGTTCGGCCCACTGCGACCCGATGTAGTCCTTGAAGGTCGAGGAGCCGGGGGTCGTGGAACGGTTGCTCGTCGCGCGGGGAGTGGTGTCGGCCATGCCCCCATCCTCGCACCGTCCGCGGCACCGCGGCCTGTGCGCGTGCTCACCTGTGGATAGCATTGGCGACGTGCCCGATCCGTTCATCGACCTGCACACGCACTCGAGCGTGTCCGACGGCACCCAACGCCCCGCCGAGCTCGTCCGGGCCGCGGCCGCCGCCGGGCTGGACGGCGTCGCACTGACCGACCACGACACCACCTCGGGCTGGGACGAGGCGATCGCGACCGTCCGCGAGCTGCCGGTGACGCTCCTCCCCGGTCTCGAGCTGAGCACCCGCATCGGGTTCCGCAGTGTGCACGTGCTCGGGTACCTCGTCGACCCGACCGACCCCGACCTCGTCGCGGAGACCACACGCATCCGCGACGGCCGTCTCACCCGCGCCCGGCGCATGGTCGAACGGATCGGCGCCGACCACCCGCTCACCTGGGACGACGTGCTCGCGCAGGCGAGTGAGGGCGCGACCATCGGCCGACCGCACATCGCGGACGCCCTGGTCGCCCGCGGCCTCGAACCCGACCGGAGCGCTGCGTTCCGCGGCATCCTGCACCCCGCATCCGGCTACTACGAGCCGCACGAAGCCCCGTCGCCCCTGCGCGGCGTCGAACTCATCCGCGGTGCCGGTGGTGTCCCGGTCATCGCGCACCCGGCGGCGTCGTCGCGCGGCATCGTCATCGACGAGGACGTGCTCCGTGCGCTCGTGGAGGCGGGCCTCGGCGGACTCGAGGTCGACCACCGCGAGAACGTCTCGCACGGCAAGCGCACCCTGCTCGACTGGGTGGTGCGCTACGACCTGTTCGTCACCGGGTCGAGCGACTACCACGGCACCGGCAAGCCGAACCGGCTCGGCGAGCACCGCACCTCGCGTGCTGCGTTCGACACGATCGTCGCCGAAGCCACCGGTTCAGCCCCCGTCTCCGGACCGGGCGCCCGCCTGGCCTGACCCGGCGGACCGGTCCGTTCCCCACTCCGGTGGGCGGGGACGACGAAGGGCCCGTCGCGTCAGCGACGGACCCTTCGGCCTGGAGGCGCTACTCGCCCTCGCCGGCGGCCTGCGGTGCCGAGGCGGTCGCCTCGGACGAACCGCCACCGCTGCGGCGACGACGCCGACGGCGGCGCTTGGCCGCACCGTCGCCGGAGCCGGCCTCCGCGGTCGCGCCGTCAGCGGGGGGAGTGATGGGCGCCTGCGCGTCGGACGGCTCCGTCGTGGCCGGTGCCGAGCCTCCCGAGCGGGTGCGACTGCGGGACCGCGAACGCGAGCCGCCGGTACGACCGTCGCCCTGCTGACCGCCGCGCTGGCGGTCGCCGCCCCTGCCCTCACCGGTGCCGGCGGACGCTGCGTGTGCCGACGCGCCGGGGAGGCGACCCTTGGTGCCGGCGGGGATGTCGAGGTCGGAGAAGAGGTGCGGGGACGACGAGTAGGTCTCGACGGGCTCCGGGATGCCGAACTCGAGCGCCTTGTCGATGAGCGTCCACTTGTGCAGGTCGTCCCAGTCGACGAAGGTGACCGCGATGCCCGTCTTGCCGGCGCGGCCGGTGCGGCCGGCGCGGTGCAGGTAGGTGTCGGGGTCGTCCGGGATCGTGTGGTTGATCACGTGCGTGACGTCGTCGACGTCGATGCCGCGGGCCGCGACGTCGGTCGCGATCAGGACGTCGCGCTTGCCGGCCTTGAAGGCGGCCATGGCGCGCTCGCGCTGCTCCTGGTTGAGGTCACCGTGGACGGCGGCGGCGTTGAAGCCGCGGTCCTTGAGCTCCTCGACGAGCTTCGCGGCGGCGCGCTTCGTGCGGGTGAAGATGACGGTCTTGCCACGACCCTCGGCCTGCAGGATGCGGGCGATGACCTCGTCCTTGTCGAGCGAGTGCGCGCGGTAGATGACGTGCTTGATGTTCGCCTGCGTCAGGCCCTCGTCAGGGTCGGTCGCGCGGATGTGCACCGGACGCGACATGAAGCGGCGGGCCAGCGCGACGATCGGGGCGGGCATCGTCGCCGAGAACAGCATCGTGTGCCGGACGGCCGGGACGGCCTGGAAGATGCGCTCGATGTCGGAGAGGAACCCGAGGTCGAGCATGCGGTCAGCCTCGTCGAGCACGACCTCCTGCACGTGGGAGAGGTCGAGCAGGCGCTGGCGCTGCAGGTCGATCAGGCGACCGGGGGTGCCGACGACGATCTGCGCGCCGGCCTTGAGCTGCTCGATCTGGCCCTCGTACGCCTTGCCGCCGTAGATCGACACGATCGTCGTCGGGCGGTTCGAGGTGGCGAGCTCGAGGTCCTCGGTCACCTGCACCGCGAGCTCGCGCGTCGGGACGACGACGAGGGCCTTCACGCCCGGTTCCGGAGCGGAGCCGAGGCGCTGGATGAGCGGGAGGCCGAACCCGAAGGTCTTGCCGGTGCCCGTCTTGGCCTGACCGATGATGTCCTGGCCGGTCAGGGCGAGCGGGATCGTCTGCTGCTGGATCGGGAAGGGCTCGATGATGCCCTTCGTCGCGAGCGCGTCGACGATGTCCTGCTCGATGTTGAGGTCTGCGAAAGTCAAAGAATCACCTTAGTCCTGGTGGAAGTCCCGACCAGTCTACCGACGCGGACGGGGGTCCCGGGTCCGGACCCCTATGCTGCTGGCGTGGTGTCATGGTGGAACCGGAAACGTGCGGCGCAGCTCGCTGCTGCCTGGCTCGCCTCGCGCAACCCGAAGAAGGCGTCCGGCGAACGACTCCGGCTGGACGACGTCAGCCCGGAGCTCGACGTCTACCTCGGTCAGGCCGCGTACCTGCAGCTGTCGATGTACGAGACGATGGGTCGGGCCGGAGCATCAGCGCCGACGCTCTCCGGGCGGCTGGTCACCGGCGTGCTCGCCACGACGGCGCTGGAGCGGCACCGCACCATCGTCGCCGAGATCGAGCGGAACGGGCAGGACCCGGCCGAGCTCATGGCGCCGCACCGCGAGGCGATCGACCGGTTCCTCGAGCGGACGAGCGGTGCCGACTGGTACGAGTCGATGCTGACCGGCTACGTCACCGCCGGGATCCTCAACGACCTGTTCGACGACCTGCTGCGCTCGCTGCCGATCGACGTCCGGCAGCGGCTCCGCTCGGTGTTCGACGCGCGTGAGGAAGCGGCCGTGGTCGAGGAGCTCACGGCGCACATCGAGGCCGATCCTCGGGTGGGTTCGCGGCTGGCGATGTGGGGCCGACGGCTCGTCGGGGACACCCTGCTCGTGGCGCGGTCAGCGCTCGCGTCGCACGCCCGCGAGGACCAGTCGAGGCTCGAACCGGTCTGGACGGAGCTCATCGCGGCGCACAGCCGGCGGATGGACGCGCTCGGGCTGACCGCCTGACGCGCGGACGTCCGGGCGCAGGGCTGCTGCGCCGGGTCGGGCGCTGCGCGGCGTGCGCCGGGTCAGGCGCCGTTCGCCCGGACCCGCTCGTAGTACGCGTCGTCCGCCGATCGGCGACGGCTGCCGAGCACCGTCGCGACGATCGCCGCCGCGACGGCCGCGCCGACGAGGGCCACGACCCAGATCCAACCGCCGTCGTACGGCCAGCCGGCCCAGGTCAGGGCTTCCCAGAGGACGGCCGCGGCGACACCGCCGACGACCGGACCCACGAGGACGCCCCGGCTCGCGCGCCACGGCAGCACGACGTGCGGGACGGCCCCGACGAGCAGGCCGCCGAGCACGGCGAAGAGCAGTTCCACGTCAGGCGACGAAGCCGATGCGACGAGCCTCTTCCGCGCCGACCTCGACGTACGCGAGCGACGCGACCGGCACGATGAAGCGACGGCCCTTCTCGTCCTGCAGGGACAGGTGCGTCGCCTTCGCCGTGAGGGCCTCCGACACCGCCTGTTCGATCTGGTCAGCGGTCTGCGCGCTCTCGAACGCGATCTCGCGCGGGCTGTTCATGATGCCGATCTTGATGTCCACGACCACAGCGTAGCGGGGCGGTCCCCGGCTGCTCCGGCCGTTCGCCGCGGGCGCACACCGCTGCGCGGAACGGTTCCCGCGCCCGTGTCGGGCACCGGCGGTGTCGGCCGTCGTGGGTACCGTACGAGCGTGCCCCGGACGACCCTCACGCCCACCCCCGCCGACACGGGTGTCGCGCGCGCACTGGTCCCCGACGCGGCGCAGGACGCGGTGCTCGCGCTGCCCCAGGGCCGGCACGCAGCGGTCATCGGCGCCCCGGGCACCGGCAAGACCACGACCCTCGCGCGGTTCGTCGCCCAGCGCCTCCGGGTGGCCGACGCGATCTCGGCGGACGGGCACACCACCGTCCTCGCGCTCACCTCGGCCCGCACCGCCGCGACGGCACTGCGCGACCGCCTGGCCACCGCGGTGGACCGGGTCGTGCCGGGGGCGCTCGCCCGGACGGTCAACTCCCTCGCCTTCCAGGTCGTCACGCACGCCGCCGTCGCGCAGGGGCAGGACGTCCCGACGCTCCTGACCGGCGGCGAGCAGGACCGCATCATCGCCGACCTCCTCGCCGGGCACGAGACCGACGGCACCGGGCCGGACTGGCCGGAGCCGATCACGGCCGTGGTCCGCGAGCGCGCCGGGTTCCGCACGGCACTGCGCGACGTGATGATGCGTGCCGTCGCCGCCGGGATCGAGCCGGACGAGATGCGTGAGCTGGGCGACGACACCGGCCACCCGGAGTGGCGGGCGGTCGGTGACTTCGTCGACGGGTACCGTGCGGCGCTCTCGGCCTTCCGGGCGACCAGCCTCGACGCCGCCGAGCTCGTCGCGTACGCCACCGCCGCCGTGCTGCGCGGCGAGGTCCCACCGGCGGTCGCCGCGCTCCGGACCGTCGTGGTGGACGACACACAGGAACTCGTCGAGGGTGAGATCGCCCTGCTCGGGGCGCTGGCCCGCTCGGGCGTGCAGGTCGTGGCGTTCGGCGACCCGGACATCGCCGCCTCGGCCTTCCGTGGCGCCGTGCCGGACGTGCTCGGTCGGCTCGGTGCCAGGCTCGGTGTCGCCGAGGTCGAGCAGGTCGTCCTCGGGACCGTCCACCGGCACGCGGCACCCGTGCGCGCGCTCGTCGCCGGGATCACCGCGCGGATCGGCACCGCGGCGGCCGGTCGGCAGCGGAACGCCGTCGCGACGGTCACCGACGCCCGGTCCGACGCGGTCGTGCACGTGCAGGGAGCGAGCCGCGCTGCCCTCGTGGTCGCGGTCGCCCGCCGACTCCGCGAGCACCGGCTCCTCGACGGTGTGCCCTGGCACCGGATGGTCGTCGTGACGCGCAGCGGTGCCGCGATCCCCGAGCTCGTCCGTGCCCTGTCCGTCGCCGAGGTGCCGGCGACCGCGGGGGCCGCCCCCGTCCGTGTCCGCGACGACTCGGCAGCGCGGTCGCTCCTCGACGCCGCTGCGGTCGCCCTCGGGGTGCTCCCGCTCGACGCCGAGCTCGCCACCGCGTTCGCGACCGGGCCGCTCGGTGGCCTCGACACCCTCGCGATGCGGCGCCTCCGGCTCGCCCTCCGGCGTGAGGAACTGGCCGGCGACGGCGGGCGCACGGCGGACGAACTCCTGGTCGAAGCGCTGGGTGCCCCGGAACGCCTGGCCACGATCGACGCCGGCTTCGCGCGGCGGGCCACCCGGCTGGCGAAGAGCCTCGTGCAGGCCCGTGCCGACGCCGAAGCGGACGCCAGCATCGAGGAGATCCTCTGGGGGCTCTGGGAACGCAGCGGGCTCGCGGAGGTCTGGCGGTCGCAGTCCGAGGCCGGCGGCGTCGGTGCGGGCGAGGCCGACCGGCACCTGGACGCCGTGGTCGGGCTCTTCACGGCGGCGAAGCGGTTCGTCGAGCGCACGCCCGACGCCCCCGCACGGGTGTTCGTCGACGACCTGCTCGACGCGGACCTGCCGGAGGACTCCATCGGACCGGACCGCACCGCGGGTCGTGTGCGTGTCCTCACCCCGTCGGCGACCGTGGGCCTCGAGTGCGACGTGGTCGTCGTCCTCGGCCTGCAGGACGGTGTCTGGCCGAACACGCGCGTGCGGGGCAGCCTGCTCGACCCGGACGGTCTGGTGCGCGCTGCCGAGGGGACGGAGCGCTCCGCCGTCGACGACCGCGCAGCAGTGGTCGCCGACGAGCTGCGCCTGTTCGCCCGCGCGGTGTCCCGCGCGACGACCCAGGTCGTGATCGGCACGGTCGCGAACGACGACGAGTCCCCGTCGCCGTTCGTCCGCCTCGTGCCGGAGCCGCCCGACCGCGCGGCGACCGTGCACCCGCTGTCGCTGCGTGGTCTCGCCGGATCGCTCCGGCGGCGTGTCGTGACCTCGGGCGACCCGGAGGCCGCGTCCGCCCTCGCCCGCCTGGCCGACGCCGAGGTCCCCGGCGCCGCACCGGACGACTGGTACGGCACGGCGGAACCGACGACCGACGCTCCGCTGGTCGACCTCGACGCCGAGCCGGCCCCGGAGTACGAGGGCGGACCGGTGGTCACGCCGACCGTGAGCGTCTCGCCGTCCCGGATCGGCACGTTCGAGGAGTGCCCGGTGCACTGGTTCGTCCAGACGTTCGGCGGTGGTGCCCCCAGCCCGGCGATGGGCATCGGGACGATCGTCCACGACGCGATGGAGCACGCGACGAGCGTCGACGTCGAGTCCCTCTGGGCACACGTCGAGTCCCGCTGGGGCGAGCTCACGTTCGAGTCGCCGTGGATCGCCGACCGGGAGCGCGCCCGCACCCGACGGATGATCGAGGGACTGAGCGACTACCTCCGCACGTTCGCCGCGGCGGGCCGGCGGCTGCTCGGCGCCGAGACCGCGTTCTCGCTCGTGACCGGGCCGGCACGGATGCGGGGCAGCATCGACCGCATCGAGGTCGACCCCGACGGACGGATCAGCGTGGTGGACCTGAAGACCGGCCGGTCGATGCCGAGCGAGAAGAACGACATGCCGGAGCACCCGCAGCTCGGCGCCTACCAGCTCGCGGTCGAGGACGGCGCCGTCGAGGGCGTCCCGGCCGGGGCACCGATGGCGGACGCCCGACTGGTGTTCGTGCAGAACGCCCGGAGCACCCAGGCGTACTCGGAGCGGACGCAGCACGCGTTCGACGCGGAGGCACGCGAGTCCTACCGTGCGCGCCTGCACTCGGTGGCACGGGGCATGGCCGGGCGGACGTTCATCGCGAACGTCGACGATCACTGCGAGCAGTCCCGGACCGGCGCCGAGTGTCGGATCCACGTGGTGGGGGAGGTCACCTGGTGAGCACCGAACAGGTCGAGTCCGAACAGGTCGAGTCCGAACAGGTCGAGTCCGAACAGGTCGAGTCCGAACAGGTCGAGTCCGAACAGGTCGAGTCCGGACAGGTCGACGCCGGACAGGTCGACCCCGAACAGGCCGAGTCCGAACAGGTCGACGCCGGACAGGTCGACGCCGGACGGGTTGGCACCACGCGCGCGGTCCGCAGCGCGGACGAGATCGCCGACGCCCTCGGCCGCCCTCGCCCCACCGAGCAGCAGCGCGCCGTCATCGAGTCGCCGCTCGCCCCCGCCCTCGTCGTCGCGGGCGCGGGCAGCGGCAAGACCGAGACCATGGCGTCCCGCGTCGTCTGGCTGCTCGCCAACGGCATGGTCCGGCCCGACGAGGTCCTCGGTCTGACGTTCACCCGCAAGGCGGCCGGCGAGCTCTCGGTCCGCATCAACGACCGCATCCGGGCCCTCGAGGACGTCGGGCTCATCACCCCGGGAGACGCGTTCGAGGCACCGACCGTGTCGACCTACAACGCCTTCGCGAACTCGGTGTTCCGCGAGAACGCGCTCCTGGTCGGCCGTGACGGGGAGTCGCAGGTCCTCACGGAACCCTCCGCCTGGCAGCTCGCCCGCCGGGTCGTCGTCGACGCCCGCGACGACCGGCTCGCCGGGCTCGACCGTGACGTCGACACCGTCACGGCGGCCGTCGTCGCGCTCGCCGGAGCAGCGTCCGAGCACCTCGTCGAGCCCGAGCAGCTGCGGCGGTTCGCGATCGAGTTCGCCGGGGTCCTGGAGCTGCCGGGCAACCGTGGGAAGCCCTACGCCGAGGTCGCGAAGGCCGTGGCCGCGGTGGGCGCGCTCGAACCCCTCGCCGACCTCGTCGAGCGGTTCCGACGGCAGAAGGTCGACCGGGGCTTCGTGGAGTTCTCCGACCAGATCGCCCTGGCGCTCGCCGCCGCCGAGTCGGCGCCCCGCGTGGTCGACGACCTCCGGAGCCGGTTCGGCGTGGTGCTCCTGGACGAGTACCAGGACACGTCGGTGGTGCAGACCCGGTTCCTCGCACGGCTGTTCCGGGGGCACCCGGTGATGGCGGTCGGTGACCCGCACCAGTCGATCTACGGCTTCCGCGGCGCGAGTGCGGCGAACCTCGGGCGCTTCCCGCGCGACTTCGGCGGCGACGACCAGCCGACCCCGGTGACGTTCCCGCTGTCGACGAGCTGGCGGAACCCCGTGACCGTGCTCGCCGCCGCGAACGCCGTCGTGTCGCCGCTGTCCGAGGCCTCCGACGTCGCGGTCGAGCGGCTCGTCCCGCGCCCGGGTGCCGACGACGGCTCGGTCGAGGTCGTGTTCACCGAGACCCTCCCGGAGGAAGCCGCGTCGGTCGCGCAGTGGTTCCGGACCCACCGGCACCGCGACCCGCGCGCCTCGATGGCCCTCCTGCTGCGTGCCCGGAAGGACCTCGCGGCGTTCACGGGGGCGCTGGCGGAACTCGGCGTGCCGTTCCACGTGCTCGGCACCGGCGGACTCCTGCAGCGCCCGGAGATCGTGGACCTGGTCGCGTGCCTCCGGGTGCTGCACGACCCGGCGGCCGGCAACGACCTCATCCGGCTGCTCGCCGGTGCCCGGTGGCGGGTCGGAGCCGCCGACATCGCGGCGCTGCACGACCTCGCGAGGTGGCTGTTCGGCCGCGACCACACCCAGCAGCGCCTCGACGACGACCTGACCGCGGCGTTCCGGGCGTCGGTTGCGGTGGGGGAGCACGGCTCGATCGTCGACGCGCTCGACTTCGTGGCGACCGCGCCCGACGAGCACGGAGCCCTCGAACGGATCTCGCCGGACGGACGCGAGCGCATGCGTGCACTCGGGCAGCAGCTCCAGGCCCTGCGGCAGCGCGCCCGCGGCGACCTCGTCGACTTCGTGACGCTCGTCGTGCAGGAGATGCGGCTCGACGTCGAGGTCGCCGCCCACGAGCAGGGCAGCCAAGCGTTCCTCGACGCGTTCCTCGACGAGCTCGCCGGGTTCGTCACCACCGACGACCGCGCCGACCTCGGCGCGTTCCTCGGCTGGATCGACGCCGCTGCCCGACGGGACGACATGGGGCCGCGGTCCGAGGAACCCGAGGCGGGGACCGTGCAGATCCTCACGATCCACGGGTCGAAGGGCCTCGAGTGGGACGCGGTCGCGGTGCCGCGCATGGTCGAGGGCGGCCTGCCCGCGCGTCCCCAGGAGGGCTCCTCGGGCTGGATCGGCTTCGGCCGGCTGCCGTACGAGTTCCGCGGCGACGCCGACGAGCTTCCGCGGTTGGCCTGGCGCGGGCAGGAGACCCAGAAGGACGTCCGCGACGCCATCGAGGCCTTCAAGGCCGAGATGCAGGCCCGCAACGAGGACGAGGAGCGACGCCTGACCTACGTCGCGCTCACCCGCGCGAAGCACGACCTGCTCGTGTCCGGATCGTTCTGGTCCGGCGGTGTGAAGCCGACCGCGCCGAGCCGCTACCTCGCCGACCTCCGCGACGCCGGGGTCATCGCGGCCGACGCCGTGCCGGAGCAGTCGCACCACGAGCACGACCCGCTCGGGGAGTCGGGGGCGACCCAGACCTGGCCGCACGTGCCGTACGGCCAGCGGGAGGCTCGGGTGCACGCTGCCGCCGAACGGGTCCGGAACGCGGACCCCGGTGCCGCCGGGCGCTTCGCCGCGGACATCGACCTGCTGCTCGCCGAACGGGCCGCCGTCCGCAGTGCGCGGCACGCCGTGGTGGTGCCGCACCGCGTGCCCGCCTCCGGCTTCAAGGACTACCTGTCCGAGCCGGACCGGGTCGCCGAGCGGCTCCGACGTCCGATGCCGGAACGGCCCTACCGCGCGACCCGGCTCGGCACACTGTTCCACCAGTGGGTCGAGCAGCGCGCCCGGGCGGGCGGCTCGCTGGAGACGCTCGACCTGTGGGCGGACGAGGCCGACCTCGACGCGGACGACCTGCCCGACGCCTCGGCGACGGCGCCGGTCACCGACGACGACGCCCGACGACTCGCGGCGTTCCAGGAGACGTTCGCGCGCTCGCGCTGGGCCGAGCTGACGCCGGTCGAGGTCGAGCGCGAGATCCACATCCCGTTCCTGGGGCACAGCGTCGTCTGCAAGCTCGACGCCGTCTACGAGATCGACGGACGTGCCGAGGTCGTCGACTGGAAGACCGGCAAGGCGCCGAGCGGACGCGACGACCTGGCGAAGCGGCAGCTGCAGCTCGCGCTGTACCGCGTCGCCTACGCCGAGTTCACGGGGCGGCCGCTCGACGAGGTCGACGCGGTGTTCTACTTCGTGGCCGACGACCTCGAGGTGCGCCCGACCGGACTGCTCGACCGAGCCGGTCTCGAGCAGGCCTGGCGCGGCGCGATCGGCTGATGTCCGGGGCGCGTCGCGCCCCGCGCGCAGGGCGCGGAACACCGGACGGGAGGCACGGTGCGGGCCGGTGCCGCGCCTCCAGGCCGTCAGGTGGTGGCGTCAGCCGTGTCGACGCTCCGTCGACGACAGCAGCTGCTCGACCTCGCCGATCTCCATCGTCTCGGGGGAGACCGACTGCAGCGGCGCCGCGCTCGGCGCGTGCACGGCGTCGACCAGACGGTGCATCATCGCGACCGCGTCGTCGACGACCTCGGTGCTCTTCACCTGCACGCCGTGCAGCAGCCACTGGGCGGTCTCGAGTTCGTGGTGCACCCGTGCGCGCTGCGCGAGTTGCCGGTCGCGACCCCCGCCGTTCGCCTCGTACGCGCTGAGCACGGTGTCGAACGCGTCCTTCCGCCCGGCGAGCACCCACGCCAGGTCCTTCGCCGGGTCGCCGAGCCGCAGCTCGCCCCAGCCGAGGACGCCCGTGACGGTGTCGCCGTCGGCGAGGACCGATTCGGTCCCGAACGAGCCGTGCACGACGGTCGGCGTGAACTGCCAGAGCTGCTGGTCGCGGGCCGCGCCCTCCCACCGCTCCTTGAGCGCGGCGGGGACGAGCTTCGTGGCGACCGCGCGGTCCATCACGGAGACCGCCGAGCGCAGCACCTCGAAGGGGGTGAGTGACGGCAGGCCGGCGTCGGTGACGAAGCTCGTGGGGAGCTGGTGGACGGCCGCGACGGCGCGACCCACCGAGGTGGCGAGCTCCGGCTGCTCAGCGAGCGACCGCAGCGTCGGGTGCGACCCCGGCACGTAGGTGGTCACGATGGCTCGCGTGGACCCGATCGGCGCCTGACCGCGGTACTCGGCCACGGCGAACGGGAGGCGCGTGCGGATCCCGGCGCTCAGCGCGCGGATCGCGACGAGGTCGGCCGACTGCCGCGCCTCGGCGCGCTGGTTGCGCGGTCGGCGGATCGCGAGGGTGCCGCCGTCCGCGTCGCGGAGGACCGCGGACTCGTAGTCGCCGGACGCAGCCGAGCCGAGCGTGCGCGTGCCCGTGACGACGAGCCCGGGCACGGCCGTCGTCGCCAACGCGGCTAGAGTGAACTGGGATCCCGCCATGCCCATCAGGGTAGGTCCGTGTCGTCGCCATCCGGGCGCGCCACGCTGACCCGGGCGCTCCCGGCCGAAGCCGCTGATCTGAGGAGCCCTCCGCCGTGACCGTCGAGTTCGCCGCCAGACTGCCGCTGTCCCGGAACGAGCTCGACCGCGACGCCGAGTTCCGCACCACTCCGGACCTCGACCGCGTCCTGCGCGAGGACCCCTCGACACGCTACCTGCCGCTCCGCGGGGCCGAGATGCTCCGGAACGCCGACGGCACGCTCCGCTTCGTGTCCGCGGCGGACGTCCCCGACGGCACCGTCACGCTCTACCTCGGACGCGCGATCACCGACGCGGTCGACGCTCCCGCCGGCACCCGGTTCGTCGCGGCCTTCGTCGACGCGGACACCGCCCGGGCGATCGAGCCGGACGAGGACGCCTGGGAGAGCCTGCGCATGTTCGGCACCGAGCTGTCCGCGCGTGACCAGGGGCTCGCCGTCGAGGCCGTCGCGATGGCGAACTGGCACGCCGTGCACGGGTTCTCGCCGCGGACCGGTTCACCGTCCGAGGTGACCACGGGCGGCTGGGTCCGTCGCGACCCGGAGGGGCACGAGCTCTTCCCGCGCACCGACGCGGCGATCATCGTCGGCGTGACCGACGCCGACGACCGCATCCTGCTCGGTTCGAACGCCGCCTGGGACGCGGACCGCTACTCGCTGCTCGCGGGCTTCGTCGAACCGGGGGAGTCCCTCGAGGACGCCGTGCGACGTGAGGTGTGGGAGGAGTCCGGGGTCCGCGTCGAGGAGCCCGAGTACCTCGGGTCACAGCCGTGGCCGTTCCCGGCGTCGCTGATGCTCGGCTTCCGCGCCCGCGCGGTCGACGGCGACCCGACGACCGCCCGGCCCGACGGCGTCGAGATCCTCGACGTGCGGTGGTTCTCGCGCGATGAGATCCGCGAGCGTGCCGGGGACACCCTGCTGCTGCCCGGTCGCACCTCCATCGCCCGCGCCATCATCGAGGAGTGGTACGGCGGGCCGCTGGACCTGCCGTGAGCGAGGTCGGCGCCGGCCGCGCGCCGAGCACCCCGGCAGCCGGTCCGGCGGCGCCGTCCCCGGACGAGCTGCTCGCCGCGCTCGATCCCGAGCAGCGCACGGTCGCCCGGACGCTGCTCGGGCCCGTCGCCGTGCTCGCCGGTGCCGGCACGGGCAAGACCCGGGCGATCACGCACCGGATCGCGTACGGCGTGGCGACGGGGACCTACTCGCCGAACCACGTCCTCGCGCTGACGTTCACGACCCGTGCCGCCGGTGAGCTGCGGTCGCGGCTGCGCGCGCTCGGGGCCGGCACGGTGCAGGCGCGGACGTTCCACTCCGCGGCGATGGCGCAGCTCAGCTACTTCTGGCCGGACACCGTCGGCGGGCACGCCCCACGGCTCGTGGACAAGAAGGGGCGGGTGATCGCGCACGCCGCGGACACCATCGGGCTGCACGTCGACACCCCCGTGCTGCGGGACCTCGCGGCCGAGGTCGAGTGGCGCAAGGTGCAGATGCTCACGCTCGAGGAGTACGAGGCCGCCGCGGCGGAGCGCACCATGCCGCGGGACACCACGCCGCGGCGGGTGGTGGACCTCATGCGCGCCTACGAGCAGCTCAAGGACGACCGCCGTCAGCTCGACTTCGAGGACGTGCTGCTCGCGACGCTCGGCCTGGTCGAGTCGGAGCCCCGGGTCGCGTCCTACGTCCGGCAGCAGTACCGGTTCTTCGTCGTCGACGAGTACCAGGACGTCTCGCCCGTCCAGCACGCGTTGCTCCGGGCCTGGCTCGGTGGCCGTGACGACGTGTGCGTGGTCGGCGACGCCAGCCAGACGATCTACTCGTTCGCGGGGGCGTCCAGCGGGTTCCTGCTCGGGTTCGGGTCGGAGTTCCCGCGGGGTTCCGTCCTGCGGCTCGAGCGGAACTACCGGTCGACACGCGAGGTCGTGCACGCCGCGAACACGCTCATGCGCGGCCAGCCCGGCGCGCTCGACCTCGTGGCGCAGAGCACGACACCGGGGCCGGAACCGACGGTCGTCGCGTGCGTCCACGACGGCGACGAGGCGCAGACCATCGCGCGGACGATCGCCGACACCGTCGCGGGCGGAGCCGCGTACGGCGACGTCGCGGTGCTGTTCCGCGTCGGTGCGCAGTCGGCTGCGATCGAGTCGGCGCTCGGCCGGGCGGGCATCCCCTACCGCGTCCAGGGCGGAACCCGGTTCTTCGACCGACCCGAGGTGAAGCTCGCGGTGCACCACATGCGGGGCGAGGCCGTGCGGCAGACCGACGACGAGCTCACCCGGCGGGTCGGGCTCGTGCTGCAGGTCAGCGGCTGGACCCCGACACCACCGGAGGGCACGGGTGCGGTGCGCGAGCAGTGGGAGGCCCTGCAGGCGATCATGGGCCTCGCCGAGGACGCACCCGCCGGCACGACCATGCAGCAGTTCACCCAGGACCTCGTCGACCGCGCCGCCACGCACCACGAGCCCGAGCTCGACGCCGTGACGCTCGCGACCCTGCACTCCTCGAAGGGTCTGGAGTGGCCGCACGTGGTCATCGTCGGCGCCGCGGAGGGGCTCCTGCCGATCTCGCACGCCACCACCGACACCGAGGTCGACGAGGAACGACGACTGTTCTACGTGGGTCTCACCCGAGCGCGTCGCTCGGTGACGGTGACGTGGTCGCGGCAGGGGTCGGTGCGCGGGGGCACGCGGGCGCCGAGTCGGTTCCTGGCAGCGCTCGACACGCGCAGCGCGGATGGGGCGGCACCGAGCGGCGGGTGACCGCCAGGTCGGACCGGTCGAACACGAGCTGGACGTCGTCGGCCTGGTCGTCCGGGCGCCCCCGGGCGACGGTCGCGCTCGGCAGGCGGGCGAGCACGATCCGCACGGTCGTGACGGCGACCGCCGCGGTCCGCCACGCGCCGAGCGCCGCGGCCGGGCGCCCCCACACCTGCGCGGCGATCGCCGGCCACGCCGGGTCCTCGTCCGAGCGGGCGTACTCGAGGCACTGCAGGCACGGACCAGTGTCGCCGGACACCACCGGTCCCACCCGCACCGTGCCGTCGCCGACCACCACGGCCAGGTGCGGCACCTCGCGCCGGGTCCACGATGCCCGGAGCGCCGGATCGACCACGTGGTCGGCGACGACGACGGCGAAGTCGAGCAGACCCTCGTCGTCCGGGGCAGCCTCACCGGCGGGGACGTCACCGCCGATCCGGGTTCCGGCGGCCCGGTCACGTGTGCGCGGCTCACGCTCGTTCGAGGACGTCCGGACGACCGCAGCGCCCTCGCCGGCCAGGTGGGCGGCGATGAGGTCTGCGAGTGGACCGGCCCCGTGCACCTGCACCCGGGATGACGAACGCGGCAGGACCTCGACGACGGCGGGGGACGCAGCCGCGAGCACGGACGCCGCGACCTCGGGCCGGCACCCGAGCGTCCCGGCGAGCGCGGTCAGGGCATCGCGACCGGTCTCACGCCGCAGTGCGCAGAGGAAACGCTCCTCCGCCGTCGTGGGCACCGGGACCACCGCGCGCGGCGGATCGATCCCGAGCTGCACGGTCGCCGGGTCGCGCCAGACGAACTCGAGCGTCGGGTCGATGCGGATGCCCATGCATCCACCGTCGCGCACCCGGGCCGTCCTCGGGGCGGACGGCCACGATCTGTGGAGAACCGCTGGCCGCTAGGCCTTCGGACCGCCGTCGCCGTCGCTGCCGGCGTGACCCTCGCCGTCCTCGCCGCCGTCGGTGTCCGCGACCCGGCCCTGCTCGTCCTCGTGCGGGCGGCTGCCGGTGCTGTCGTCGAGGAGGTCCTGCAGCGCCTTGTCGAACTCGTCGTCCTCCGCGGAGAAGCCCGGGTTCTTCAGTCGCAGCACGAGCGTGTCCGGGGCGTCGATGTCCTCGGATGTGGGCACCGCATCGAAGTGCGACCACAGGGCGTCGCGGCCCTCGGCGCCGAGTTCGTCGGTGACCCGCTGCCACATCGCCGCGGCCTCGCGCAGTCGGCGCGGCCGGAGCTCGAGGCCGACGAGCGTGGCGAACGCCGACTCCGCCGGACCACCGGCTGCACGCCGTCGGCGGACCATCTCGGCGATCGCGTCCGCTCGCGGCAGCCGTGCGGTGGCGGCGGCGGTGACGGTGTCGACCCAGCCCTCGACGAGCGCGAGCATCGTCTCGAGGCGGGCGAGCGCCGCGTCCTGCTCGGGCGTCCGCGGGGGGATGAGCGCGCCGGACGCGAGGGCGTCGCGGAGCTGCTCCTGGTCGGTCGGGTCGATGTCGGCGGCGAGTTCCTCGACCCGGTCGAAGGGGATGTGGATGCCCTTCGCGTAGTCGGTGATCGACGAGATGATGTGCAGCCGGAGCCAGCGCGCGGAGCGGAAGAGCCGGGCGTGTGCGAGCTCGCGCACGGCGAGCCAGATGCGGACCTCGTCCTCGGGGACGTCGAGCCCCTCGGCGAACTCCGCGACGTTCTGGGGGAGGAGCGCCGCGACCTGCTCGTCGAGCAGGGGGACGCCGACGTCGCCGCCGGACACGACCTCCTTCGAGAGCTGCCCGACGACCTGCCCGAGCTGGATCGCGAACAGTGCGCCGCCGACGCCGCGCATCGCCTTCGAGACGTCGCCGAGCATGGCCTTGAGCTCCTCGGGCGCACGCTGGTCGATGGCCTCGGTGAGGGCGTTCGCGATGCTCGACGCGACGGGCTCGGCGATCTGCGTCCACACCGGAGCGGTCGCCCTCGCCCACTGCTCGCGGGTGTACAGGCTCGGGGTGGCCGTGAGCTCGGCGACCGTCGTGACCTCGTCGAGCCACAGTGCGGCGACCTGGAACGCCTGGTCCGACGCCTGCGAGGTCGCCGGGTCGACAGCGTGACCGCCCTCCCGTGCGATCGCCGTCGCGCGTTCAGCCGTCACGGAGAAGTCGATGCCGTCCCCACCCGACTGCGCTGCCCGCTGGAGCTGACTCATCAGGTTCGCGACGAACGCCGGGTCGTTGGGGAGCCCGGCCGCACCGGCGAGCTGCGACGGGTCGATCTGGCCCTCCCCGGACAGCAGCTTGCGCAGCATCTCCTGGAAGTCGTCGTCCGGCCCCGGCTGCGGTTCATCAGGCATGCCGACTACGCTAACCGCTGCTCACGGGCACCGACCTGGGACGCTCCCGTGGGAACGCCCGAACCGCTGCGCCGAGGGCGAACACCCCCGTGGAAGGACCCTGCGTGACGCTCTTCGCCCCCGAGCCCCGTCGTCGATCGCGTGCCCGGACGCTCGGTTGGGCGTTCGTCATCGGCGCCGTCGTGCTCGGCCTCCTCGCCAGCTTCCTGCCGAGCCCGTACCTCATCGAGGTGCCCGGTCCGGTCTACAACACCATCGGCACGCAGGAGCAGGGCGAGGGGAAGGACGCGAAGCAGGTCGAGCTCATCCAGATCTCCGGCCGGAAGACCTACCCGACGTCCGGCGCGCTCGACATGCTGACCGTCGGGGTCCAGGGCGACGCCACGCACCGGCCGAGCTGGACGAGCGTCATCCGCGCGCTGTTCACGAAGTCGCAGGCCGTGGTCCCCGCCTCCGCGATCTACCCGCCCGGCACCACGAACGAGCAGATCAGCCAGCAGGACACCGCCGACATGCAGCAGTCGCAGCAGTCCGCGGTCGCCGCAGCCCTCGTGCAGCAGGACATCCCGGTACCGACCGAGCTCGAGGTGGGCACCGTCCAGAAGGGGTCAGCCGCCGACGGCACGATCGAGAAGGGCGACGTCATCCGAGCGTTCGACGGCACCCAGCTGAGCGAGGACGTCGACGCGTCGAGCCTCCGCGCCGCCGTCGCGAAGCACGGCACGTCGACGCCCGCGACGATCACGATCGAGCGCGACGGGAACGAGCGGCAGGTCCGGGTCACCCCGCGTGAGCAGGACGGCACCGCGCTCCTCGGCGTCGGCGTCGTCGAGCGCTACGACTTCCCCTTCGACGTGAAGATCACCCTGCAGGACGTCGGCGGCCCCTCCGCCGGCATGATGTTCGCGCTCGGGATCATCGACGAGATCACGCCCGGCAAGCTCAACGGCGGCAAGCACGTCGCGGGCACCGGGACGATCACGGCGCAGGGCCAGGTCGGGCCGATCGGCGGGATCCGCCAGAAGATGTACGGCGCGAAGGACGCGGGCGCGACGATCTTCCTCGCTCCCGCGGACAACTGCGACGAGGTCGTCGGCCACGTCCCGGACGGCCTCGACGTCTACAAGGTCGCGACACTCGACCAGGCGGTCACCGACCTGCAGACTATCGCAGCCGGGAAGAGCACCGCGGGCCTCGCGCGCTGCGGGTCGTAGGCCCGGCCGTCCGCGCCACGCGACGTGCGCGCACGTCGCGATCCGCGCCTCCAGGCGGTCTGCCGGGAGGCCCGGACCACCTTCCTGAGTCCCCGTACAGTTTCACTGTCGGTGGCGACCAATAGGATCGACGCACTGACGGCCCGCCGCGCCGGGCCCGCCGGTCCGACACGTCTGGAGCACATCAAGTGACGACCACCTCGTCCACCTCGGGTCCATCCTCCTCTGGGCGGCGTTCGCCGCGGGTCCCGATCGTGGTCACGATCATCGTGCTGGCCGCACTGGTGATCGGCTTCTTCATCTTCGCCAGCCTCTACACCGACTACGCGTGGTTCGCGCAGCTCGGGTTCCAGCAGGTCCTGACCACGCGCTGGATCGCCGGGACGTCGATGTTCTTCGCCGGGTTCCTCGGCATGGCCGTGCCGGTCTACCTCAGCATCGCGCTCGCGTTCCGCTTCCGGCCGGTCTACGCGAAGCTCAACTCGCAGCTCGACCGCTACCAGCAGGTCATCGAGCCGCTGCGCCGTGCGGTCATGATCGGCATCCCGGTCGTCCTCGGCGTCTTCGCCGGGCTCTCCACGTCCGGTCGCTGGAGCATGGTGCTCGAGTACTTCAACCGGACGCCCTTCGGCAAGAAGGACCCGCAGTTCGGGCTCGACATCGGGTTCTACGTCTTCGAGCTGCCGTTCTGGCGCTCGGTCGTGGCGTACGCCTCGGCGGTCGTGCTCATCGCCGGGCTCGCGGCGCTCGCCGCCCTCTACCTGTACGGCGCCATGCGCTTCGGCGGGCGCGAGGTCCGGATCTCCCGCGCCGCGCGCGTGCAGCTGGCGGTCACGGCCGCCGTGTACATCGCGCTCCAGGCGGTCAGCCTCTGGCTCGACCAGTACGCGACCCTCGCCAAGAACAACTCGCTCATCACCGGCGCGCAGTACACCGACGTCAACGCGGTCATCCCGGGTCGCGAGATCATGGCCGGCATCGCGGCGATCGTCGCGATCCTCTTCATCGTGACGGCCGTCATCGGCCGGTGGCGCATCTCGATCGTCGGCACCGGGCTGCTCCTGGTCGCCGCGATCGTCGTGGGCGGCATCTACCCGTGGATCGTGCAGCGCCTCCAGGTCAAGCCGTCCGAGGGGTCGTACGAGTCGTCCTACATCCAGCGGAACATCGACGCGACGCGGGACGCCTACGGGGTCGCGACCACCCAGGAGCGGAACTACGACGCGAAGACGAGCGCGTCGTCGGGCGCCCTGGCCTCCGACGCCCAGACGACGGCGAACATCCGCCTGATCGACCCGAAGATCGTCTCGGACACCTTCAGCCAGCTCCAGCAGTACCGGCAGTACTACAAGTTCCCGGACACCCTCGACGTCGACCGCTACGACATCAAGGGCCAGACCGAGGACACCGTGATCGCCGTCCGCGACATCAACCTCGACGGGCTGAGCGCGAAGACGAACACGCAGTACAACCGCACGTTCGTCTACACGCACGGCTACGGCGTGGCCGCGGCCTACGGCAACCAGCGCGCGAGCGACGGCAAGCCGGTCTTCCTCGAGTCGGGCATCCCCTCGAGCGGCGCGCTCGGCGACTTCCAGCAGCGGGTGTACTTCGGTGAGAACTCGCCGCAGTACTCGATCGTCGGTGCGCCGAAGGGCTCCAAGAACATCGAGCTCGACTACCCGTCCGGGTCCGAGGAGAGCGACGACGCGAACAGCGGCGGCAACGCCACGACGACGTACTCCGCGAACGGCGGACCGAGCATCGGCAACTTCTTCAACCGCCTCGTCTACGCGGCGAAGTTCCAGTCCGAGCAGATCCTGCTGTCCCAGCGGGTGAACGCCGACTCGCAGATCCTGTACGACCGCAACCCGGTGCAGCGCGTCCAGAAGGTCGCGCCGTACCTGCAGACCGACCAGGACGCGTACCCGGCCATCGTCGACCACCGCATCGTGTGGATCGTCGACGGCTACACCACCACGAACGCGTACCCCTACTCGCAGAGCGCGAGCCTGCAGGCGAGCATCAGCGGGGCCGAGTCGTCGGCCTACAGCACCGACCAGGTGAACTACATCCGGAACTCGGTCAAGGCCACGGTCGACGCGTACACGGGCAAGGTCACGCTCTACGCGTGGGACACCTCCGACCCGCTGCTGAAGACGTGGCAGAAGATCTTCCCCACGTCGCTCAAGCCGGTGTCGTCCATGAGCGCCGAACTCCTCGACCACGTCCGGTACCCGACCGACCTCTTCAAGGTGCAGCGGTCCATCCTCGCGACCTACCACGTCACCGACGCCAACTCGTTCTACTCGGGTGACGACGCCTGGCAGACGCCGCAGGAGCCCACGAAGGAGGCGAACAGCGACTCGTCGTCCTCCGACTCGTCGGCGATCACGAACACGAACACCAACGGCCTCGGAGTCCAGACCACGACGACGACCAGCGCCGACGACCTGCAGGACCCGTACTACCTGACGATGAAGGTGCCGGGTTCCGAGACGAAGTACTCGTTGTACACGACCTACATCCCGCAGCAGTCGGGACGTGGCGCGGACAGCCGGAACGTGCTGACCGGGTACCTCGCGGTCGACTCGGACGCCGGCGGAGCGGGTAAGGGCAAGAAGGCGTCCGGCTACGGCAAGCTCACACTGCTGACGATGCCGAAGACGGACAACATCCCCGGTCCACTGCAGGTGCAGAACCTCTTCAACTCGGACACGAACGTGTCGCAGGAGCTGAACATCCTGAAGCGGGGCAACTCGACCGTGAAGCAGGGCAACTTGCTCACACTCCCGGTCGGCGGCGGCTTCCTCTACGTCCAGCCCGTCTACGTCCAGTCGACGTCGAGCGGTTCGTACCCGCTGCTGCAGAAGGTCCTCGTGGCGTTCGGCGACAAGATCGCGTTCGAGGACACCCTCGACCAGGCGCTCGACACGCTCTTCGGTGGCAACTCCGGGGCGAACGCGGGCGACCAGGGCGTCTCGGACGGTTCGTCGGACTCGGGTTCGGGTTCCGGTTCGTCCGACTCCGGGTCGTCCAGCGGTTCGTCGGACTCCGGCTCGTCGGGTTCGGGTTCGTCCGACTCCGGGTCCTCTGGGTCGGGCTCGAGCTCGGGCAGCACGGACAACGCCGCACTGCAGAAGGCCCTCGACGAGGCGAAGCAGGCGCTCTCCGACCGTCAGGCCGCGTACGCGAAGAACGACCTCGTGGCCGCCGCCGAGGCGGACCAGCGGCTGCAGGACGCCATCGAGGCGGCGACCAAGGCCGAGGGCGGCAACTGACACGCCGTGGCGGGGCGCTCGATTTGCACCCCGCCACGGGCCCCGCTAGGCTATTGGATGTGCCGCGGGGTGGAGCAGTTCGGTAGCTCGCTGGGCTCATAACCCAGAGGTCGTAGGTTCAAATCCTGCCCCCGCAACCAAGCGTCACACGAAGGCCCCGGTCCGATGGACCGGGGCCTTCGTCGTTCCCGGCCTGCAC
>NZ_JBPUGH010000008.1:0-46466 GCF_051548005.1 Curtobacterium flaccumfaciens
GTCGCCGCCCGCGCGCGAGCGGGCGAGCGCCCAGGCGACGACGGCACCGACGGCGAGGCCGAGGACGAGACCGATGACCAGCGCGAGGATCTGCATGACGCGACCCTGGCAGGACCCACCGACACCGCGCCTCCAGGCCGGTGATGCGCACCGACAGGCTCGCGCAACTATGTAATGACATTAGGGCAAACGAGGTGTACAGTCGTGATCGTCCGCCGATGAAGCCGCACGGAAGGTCCATCCCGTCGCATGACGAACGAAGCACCGCACGCCTACGACGTGATCACGATGGGACGCGTCAGCGTCGACGTCTACCCGCAGCAGACCGGCCCCCTCGAGGACGTCACCTCCTTCTCGAAGTCCGTCGGTGGCAGCGCCACGAACGTCGCCATCGCGGCCGCCCGCCACGGTGCGGACACCGCCGTCATCACGCGCACGGGCAACGACCCGTTCGGCCGCTACATCGCCCGCACGCTGCCCGAGTTCGGCGTCGCGAACGACTTCGTCGAGACCGTGGACGGGCTGAACACCCCCGTCGCGTTCTGTGAGATCTTCCCGCCCGACGACTTCCCGCTGTACTTCTACCGGGCGCCGAAGGCACCGGACCTGATGATCACGACGAAGTCCCTCCCGCTGCACGAGATCGAACGAGCCCGGGTGTTCTGGACGACCGTGACGGGGCTCAGCGAGGAGCCGAGCCGGAGCGCCCACCACGCGGCGCTCGAAGCCCGGAGCGCGTCGACGAGCGACACGAAGGCGCACACCGTGCTGGACCTCGACTACCGCTCGATGTTCTGGTCCAACCCCGCCGCCGCCACGCGTGAGGTCGCCGTCGCCCTCGAGCACGCCACCGTCGCCGTCGGCAACCGCGAGGAGTGCGAGGTCGCCGTCGGCGAGACGGACCCGGTGCGGGCGGCGGACGCCCTGCTCGAGCGCGGTGTCGAGATCGCGATCGTCAAGCAGGGGCCGAAGGGCGTCCTGGCGAAGACCCGGGACGAGTTCGTCGAGTTCCGCCCGCACACCATCGACGTCGTGAACGGCCTCGGCTCGGGCGACGGGTTCGGCGGCGCCCTGACGCACGGGTTGCTGCAGGGCTGGGGCCTCGAGCGCATCCTCGCCTTCGCGAACGCCGCCGGCGCGATCGTCGCCACCCGCTTCGAGTGCTCCACGGCGATGCCGACGAGCGACGAGATCGAACGGTTCATCGCGTCGAACCCGGCCGAGAGCGCCACGCACACCACCGCATCGCACACCGAGGAGACGGCCGATGCCTGAGCTCACCACCGACGACTTCCGGCGCCTGCGGGACGTCCGCGCCGCCCAGCCCGACCTCGTGCGGCAGACGCTGCACGGCCGTCGGAAGCGCGACCTGCTCGCGGAGGACGGCAAGCTGTTCATCGTCGCCGCCGACCACCCCGCCCGCGGTGCCCTCGCCGTCCGCGACGACGCGTCCGCGATGGCCGACCGGTACGACCTGCTCGAACGGCTGGTGACGGCCCTCGGCCGGCCCGGCGTCGACGGCGTGCTCGGCACGCCCGACATCATCGAGGACCTCGCACTCCTCGGTGCCCTCGACGACAAGGTCGTCGTCGGTTCGATGAACCGCGGCGGCCTGCGAGGCGCGACCTTCGAGATGGACGACCGCTACACGGCCTACTCGGCACGCGCCATCAAGGACGACGGGCTCGACTTCGCCAAGCTCCTCGTCCGCGTCGCGTTGGAGGACGCCGGCACCGCCCCGACCCTCGAGGCCACCGCACGTGCGGTGAGCGAGGCGGCCGCCCTCCGACTGCCGATCATGCTCGAGCCGTTCATGTCGTCGTGGCGCGACGGCAAGGTCGTGAACGACCTCAGCGCGGAGGCCGTCATCACGTCGATGGCGATCGCCGCAGGGCTGGGGGAGTCCAGCGCCTACAGCTGGCTGAAGATCCCCGTCGTCGACGACATGGAGCGCGTCATGGCCGCGACGACGCTCCCGACGCTGCTGCTCGGCGGCGACCCGGCAGCGCGTCCGCTCGAGACGTACGCGAAGTGGGCCGACGCACTCGCCCTCCCGGGCGTCCGCGGGCTCGTCGTCGGACGCACCCTCCTCTACCCGCCGGACGGCGACGTCGCCGCCGCCGTCGACGTGGCCGCGGGGCTCGTCCACGCGGACGCGTCGGCGGGCGCCGGCGCGGCATCCGTCCACAGCCTGGAGGCCCGGGTCGGGTCGTCCACAGATCCTCGCGACCGCGACACGCGGCTCGCCGACGCCACCACCATGGACTCGTCCATCCCGGAAGGAAGCAACGCATGACCACCACGGAGCAGACCACCACGACGGTCGGGCACTGGATCGACGGCGCGCACGTCGCCTCCGCGTCCGGCAACACCGCTCCCGTGTTCGACCCGGCGTTGGGCGTCGCCACGAAGCAGGTCGCCCTCGCGAGCGAGGACGAGATCCAGGCGGCCATCGCGAGTGCCAAGGCGGCGTTCCCGGCGTGGAGCAACCTGTCGCTGTCGAAGCGGCAGCAGATCCTGTTCGCGTTCCGGGAGATCCTCAACCGCGACAAGGCCGAGCTCGCCGAGATCATCACGAGCGAGCACGGCAAGGTCCTCGACGACGCGCTCGGTGAGATCGCCCGCGGGCAGGAGGTCGTGGAGCTCGCGACGAACATCCCGTCGCTGATGAAGGGCGAGTTCTCCGACCAGGTCTCGACCGGCATCGACGTGTACTCGATCCGGCAGCCGCTCGGTGTCGTGGGGATCATCTCGCCGTTCAACTTCCCGGCGATGGTGCCGCTGTGGTTCCTGCCGATCGCGATCGCGGCCGGCAACACCGTGGTGCTCAAGCCGAGCGAGAAGGACCCGTCCGCTGCGATCTGGTTGGCCTCGAAGTTCACGGAAGCGGGCCTGCCGGACGGCGTGTTCAACGTGCTGAACGGCGACAAGCTGAGCGTCGACGGGCTGCTGACGAGCCCGGACGTCGAGTCGATCTCGTTCGTCGGGTCGACGCCGATCGCGCAGTACGTGTACGAGACGGGCACGAAGCACGGCAAGCGTGTGCAGGCCCTCGGCGGTGCGAAGAACCACATGCTGGTGCTGCCGGACGCCGACCTGGACCTCGTCGCGGACAACGCCATCAACGCCGGCTTCGGTTCCGCGGGTGAGCGGTGCATGGCGATCTCGGTCGTCGTCGCGGTCGAGCCGGTCGCGGACGAGCTCATCGAGAAGATCACGGAGCGTGCTGCGACGCTGCGCATCGGTGACGGGCGTCGCGGGTGCGACATGGGTCCGCTGGTGACGAAGCAGCACCGCGACAAGGTCGCCTCGTACATCGAGGTCGCAGAGCAGGACGGTGCGGTGGTCGTGGTGGACGGCCGCACCGTCCGACCCGACGGCGACGAGAACGGCTTCTGGCTCGGCCCGACGCTCATCGACCGGGTCCCGACGACGAGCCGCGTCTACACCGAGGAGATCTTCGGCCCGGTCCTCTCCGTCGTCCGCGTGCAGTCCTACGAGGAGGGCCTCGAGCTCATCAACTCCGGGGCGTTCGGCAACGGCACGGCGATCTTCACGAACGACGGCGGTGCCGCTCGCCGGTTCCAGCGTGACGTGCAGGTCGGCATGATCGGCATCAACGTCCCGATCCCGGTCCCGGTGGCCTACTACTCGTTCGGCGGGTGGAAGAACTCGCTGTTTGGCGACCACAAGGCGTACGGCGCGGACGGCGTGTCCTTCTTCACCCGGCAGAAGGCCATCACCTCGCGCTGGTTGGACCCGTCCCACGGCGGCATCAACCTCGGCTTCCCGTCGAACGGCTGACGCACCCGATGACGAACGACAACTGGTTCATCCCCGCCGGAACCCGCCCCGAGGCGGGCTGGACGGACGTGGTGGACGGACGGATCGCGGGGTGGACGCACACCGGCCTGCGGACCGGCACCCTCCGTGACGGGGGCGAGCTGCGCCTCCCGGCCGATGCCGTGGAACGCCTGGTCGTGCCGCTCGCCGGCAGCTTCACCGTGTCGTACGACGGCACCACGCAGGTCCTCGACGGCCGTTCCGGTGTCTTCGAGGGACCGACGGACGTCCTCTACCTCGGGTCCGGGACCGCCGCGACGATCACCGGTGACGGTCGGTTCGCCGTGGCGGAAGCTCCAACCGACACCGTCAAGCCGAGCACGTACGTCGCCCGGCAGGACGTCCCGGTGGAGCTCCGCGGCGCCGGGCAGTCGAGCCGACAGGTGCACAACTTCGGCACCCCGGCGGCGCTCGACGCGGCGAAGTTCATCGTGTGCGAGGTGATCACGCCGGCCGGCAACTGGTCGTCGTACCCGCCGCACAAGCACGACACGAACGTCCCCGGGGCGGAGTCGAACCTCGAGGAGATCTACTACTACGAGTCCGCGGTCGCGCGCGACGTCGTCGCACGCGGGATCGCGGTCCCGGCCGAGGCCGACCCGTTCGCGCTGCACCGCACGTACGCGTCCGACGACCGCGAGATCGACGAGTTCCGGCAGGTCCGCACGGGCGACATCGCCCTCGTCCCGCACGGGTGGCACGGGCCCGCGGTCGCCGCGCCCGGCTACGACATGTACTACCTCAACGTGATGGCCGGGCCGGACCCGGAACGCGTCTGGAACATCACCGACGACCCGGCCCACGGCTGGGTCCGTCAGGCATGGGCGAGCGAGCAGCTCGACCCGCGCCTGCCCTACGAGAAGGAGAACGTCCGATGACCACGCAGCGCCAGCCAGGCGAGACGCGTCGGATGACCGTCGGCCAGGCGCTCGTCGAGTTCCTGGCGAACCAGTGGACCGTCGACGGCGACGTCCGTGAGCGCACCATCCCGGGGATCTTCGGCATCTTCGGCCACGGCAACGTCGCCGGGCTCGGACAGGCGATCAAGCAGCTCCACGTCGAGCAGCCCGGTCTGCTGCCGTACCACCAGGCGCGCAACGAGCAGGCGATGGTGCACGAGGCCGTCGGGTACGCGCGCATGCACCGCCGTCGCGCGACCTTCGCCTCGACGGCCTCGGTGGGCCCCGGTGCCGCGAACATGCTCACGGCGGCAGCACTCGCGACGACGAACCGTCTCCCGGCGCTGCTGCTGCCGTCGGACACCTTCGCCACCCGGACGACCGATCCGGTGCTGCAGCAGATCGAGATGCCGCACGACACCTCGCTGCAGGTCACCGACGCGTTCCGGCCGCTGTCGCGCTTCTTCGACCGGGTCGAACGGCCCGAGCAGCTGTTCTCGATCGCCCTCGCCGCGATGCGCGTCCTCACCGATCCGGCCGAGACCGGTGCCGTCACGATCGCGCTGCCGGAGGACGTGCAGGCCGAGGCGCTCGACGTCCCGGTGTCGTTCCTGCAGCCGCGCGAGTGGCACATCCGCCGTCCGCTGCCCGAGCACGGCCCCCTGGCTCGTGCGGTGTCGGCGATCCGTTCGGCGAAGCGTCCGGTCATCGTCGCCGGCGGCGGCGTGCTGTACTCCGACGCGTCGGAGCAGCTCGCCGCCTTCGTCGAGGCGACGGGCATCCCCGTCGGGACCTCCCAGGCCGGCGGCGGCTCGCTCGTCTGGGACCACCCGCAGTACCTCGGCGGGGTCGGTGCGACGGGCACCGCGGCCGCGAACGCCATCGCCGCGCAGGCCGACGTCGTCATCGGCATCGGCACGCGGTACAGCGACTTCACGACGGCGTCGCGGACCGCGTTCCAGAACCCCGACGTGACGTTCGTCAACGTCAACGTCGCTGCGTTCGACGCCTACAAGCACGGCACGCAGCTGCCGCTGATCGCGGACGCCCGGGAGGCCCTGGTCGCCTTGACCGCGGCGCTCACGACCGACTCGTCCCACGCCGTCGACGCCGGCTACGCGGCCGAGATCGCCCAGCGGAAGCAGGAGTGGGACGCCGTGGTCGACGCAGCCTTCGCGCCGTCCGGACTCGCGGTCCCCGGGCAGTCGGAGATCATCGGCGCGGTGCAGGCCGCGACCGACCCGCGTGACGTCGTGATCCAGGCGGCCGGGTCCCTGCCGGGCGACCTCCACAAGCTCTGGCGGGTGCGGGACGACCTCGGCTACCACGTCGAGTACGCGTTCTCGTGCATGGGCTACGAGATCGCCGGCGGCATCGGCGTCCGTCGCGGAGCCCCGGACCGCGACGCGATCGTCATGGTCGGCGACGGCTCGTACCTCATGCTCCACACCGAGCTCGTGACGGCCGTCGCCGAGGGCATCAAGATCGTCGTCGTCCTCATCCAGAACAACGGCTACGCGTCGATCGGGCACCTGTCCGAGACCGTCGGGTCCGAGCGGTACGGCACGAAGTACCGTTACCTCGACGAGACCGGTTCGTTCGAGAACGACGAGGTGCTCCCCGTCGACCTCGCCGCGAACGCCCGCTCCTACGGCGTCGACGTGATCGAGGTCCAGCCGGGGCCGGACGCGATCGCCGACCTCACGGCAGCGGTGCGGCAGGCCAAGGCGAACGACCACACCACGCTCGTGCACGTGCACTCCGACCCGCTCGTCTACGCCCCCGAGGGCGACGGCTGGTGGGACGTCCCGGTCGCTCAGACCTCGACCCTCCCGAGCACCCAGCAGGCCCGCGCCGAGTACGAGCAGCAGGTCGCGGTCCAGCGGCCCCTGCTCGGCTGAACCACCTCCACCCCAAGAAGGACGACGACGTCATGACCGACACCGCCACCGCCACCGACGCGATCCGCATCGGCACCGCTCCCGACTCCTGGGGCGTCTGGTTCCCGGACGACCCGAAGCAGGTGCCGTGGCAGCGCTTCCTCGACGAAGCCGCCGCCGCCGGGTACCGGTGGATCGAGCTCGGCCCCTACGGGTACCTGCCGACCGATCCGTCGCAGCTGTCCGACGAGCTCGAGTCCCGCGGGCTCAAGCTCTCGGCGGGCACGGTCTTCACCGGCTTCCACAAGGGCGACGACCAGTTCCAGCGGGCCTGGGACCAGGCGGTCGCGGTCGCGGGACTCGCGTCGAAGCTCGGCGCCGAGCACCTCGTCACGATCCCGGACCTCTGGCGTTCGGACGCCACGGAGGAGGTCCTCGAGTCCCGCACACTGACCGACGAGCAGTGGGAACGACTCGGCAAGGGGCACGACCAGCTCGGCAAGGCGCTCCTCGAGGAGTTCGGCGTCCACCAGCAGTTCCACACCCACGCGGACAGCCACGTCGGCACGTACCGAGAGACCGTCCGCTTCCTCGAGGTCACCGACCCGCGGTACACGAACCTCTGCCTCGACACCGGGCACTTCGCCTACTACGGCGGCGACAACCTCCGGATGATCGCCGAGCACCCGGAGCGCATCGGCTACCTGCACCTCAAGCAGGTCGACACCGAGCTGCTCTTCGACGTGCTGAAGAACGACGTGCCGTTCGCCACCGCGGTCGCGCAGGGGATCATGACCGAGCCGCCGCACGGCACCCCCGAACTCGCTCCGATCATCGAGGCCGTCGCGAAGATCAACCCGGACGTCTTCGGCATCGTCGAGCAGGACATGTACGGCTGCTCCGTCGACGCCCCCGGCCCGATCGCAGAGCGAACCTTCCAGCACATCTTCGGCTCCACCTCGGCCGCACGCGTCTCGTAGCAGCGCCGTCCACCACCAGTCGTCCAACCAGGAGAACCCCATGAGCACCACCGAGAACCTCCGCGTCGCCGTCGTCGGTGCCGGCGCGATGGGCAGCGACCACGTCCGTCGCATCACGTCCACCATCGCCGGCGCGGACGTCGTCGCCATCGTCGACCCGGACACGGCGCGCGCCACGGCCGCCGCCGAGAAGGCTCCCGGCGCGATCACCGCCGCATCGTTCGAGGACGCCCTCGACGCCACACCGATCGACGCCGTCATCGTCGCGACGCCGGGCTTCCTCCACGAACCGGTCCTCCTCCCGGCGATCGAGCGCGGTCTCGCCGTGCTCTGCGAGAAGCCCCTCACCACGAGTGCCGAGGACTCGCTCCGCATCGTCGAGCTCGAGCAGGCGACGTCCGACCGCCCGCGGATCCAGGTCGGGTTCATGCGTCGGTTCGACAAGGGCTACCAGGAGCTCAAGGCCCTCCGCGAGTCCGGCGCGAACGGTGCCCTGCTCGCCCTGCACCACGCGCACCGCAACCCGACGACGCCGCCGAACTTCAGCGAGTCGATGCTCATCCACGACTCCGTGATCCACGAGATCGACATCATCCCGTTCCTCACCGGCGAGCCGATCGTGTCGGTCGAGGTGAAGAAGCCGCGGAAGAACTCGCTCGCCCCGGCGGACCTGCCCGAGCCGCAGTTCGTGCTGTTCACCACCGCGTCGGGCACGATGGCGATCGTCGAGATCAACGTCAACGCGCAGTTCGGGTACCAGGTGACGACCGACGCCGTGTTCGAGTCGGGCGTCGCGTACATCGGACGGGAGACGGCGATGAACGTCGTGTCCGCCGGTGTCTCGGGCCAGGGTGTCACGCCGTCCTTCGTCGAGCGGTTCGGCGCTGCCTACGACGAAGAGGTCCAGCGCTGGGTCGACGCCGCACGCGCCGGCGGGATCGACGGGCCGAGCGCGTGGGACGGCTACACGGCGTCCGTCGTCGCCGAGGTCGCGGTCCGTGCCCAGCAGAGCGGCGCGCTGGAGCAGGTGACCTACGCCACCGCGAAGCCCGCCTTCTACGAGACCGCAACCGGTGCCACCGCCGGGGCGCTCGCCGGGGCCTGACGCATGCCGAAGATCGCCCTCGACCCGACGCCGTTCCACCACGACCTGTCGCTGCTCGAGTTCCCGCGGAAGGTCGCCGACCTCGGCTACGAGTACCTGCAGCTGACGCCGCACAAGGACTTCATCCCCTTCTACACACACCCGAAGGCCGACGACGACCTCGTCGACGCGTTCGCGGCCGCGAGCCGTGACGCCGGCGTCCAGGTCGCCAGCGTGCTGCCGGTGCTCCGCTGGTCGGGTCCCGACCGGGAGACCCGCGAGGCCGCGGTCAAGAAGTGGAAGCGCGTCATCGAGATCACGAAGCGCCTCGGTGTGGACACCATCAACACGGAGTTCTCCGGACGCCCGGAGCGCGCCGAGGAGTCCGAGGACCAGTTCTACTGGGCCATGGAGGAGCTCCTGCCGATCATCGAGGCGTCGGACATCCGCGTGCTCATCGACCCGCACCCCGACGACTTCGTCGAGGACGGGCTCGAGGCGCTCCGGGTGATCCGCGGGCTCAACTCGAAGCGCATCGGGTTCGTCTACGTCGCGTGCCACACGTTCCACTACGGCGGCAACATGGACGAGATCATCGACGCCGCGGGCGACTCGCTGCAGCTCGTGCACGTCGCGGACGCGTACGACCACCGCCGGTCGCACGGTCTCCGGTACATCTCGAACCCGCCCGGCAACACGGCGCGCGTGCACCAGCACCTGCCGGTCGGGCAGGCCGACGTCGACTTCGACGCGTTCTGGGCGGCGCTCGACCGCGTCGGCTTCTCCGCTCGGGCGGACACGGTCGCGGTCTCGAGCGTCTTCGCCGAGGACGAGAACGCCGACGAGGTGTCGCGGTACCAGCTCGACGCCATCACGAAAGGACTGAACCGATGACGACTGCCCTCGAGACCCCGACGTCCAGTGGCACCGATGTGCGACCCGTCACGCTGCAGGCCGCCTCGCAGACCGCCACGGCGCTGTGGAACGACTCGGCGGACCCGCGCGAGCTCTCCACCGCGATCCACGAGTACGGCGCGGTCGGCGCGACCTGCAACCCGGTGATCGCGTTCACGTGCATCCAGCAGGACCCGGAGCGATGGGTGCCCCGCATCCGCGAGATCGCCGCGGAGCACCCGACCGCGGGGGAGTCCTGGATCGGCTGGAAGGCGGTCGAGGAGCTCTCGATCGCCGCGGCCGAGCAGCTGCTGCCCGCGTTCGAGGCGTCCGGCGGGCGCAACGGTCGACTCAGCATGCAGACCGATCCGCGGTTGCACCGTGACCGGGACGCGCTGGTCGAGCAGGCCGTGCGGTTCTCCGGGCTCGCGCCGAACATCATCGTGAAGATCCCCGCCACGAAGGTCGGCATCGCCGCGATCGAGGAAGCGGCGTACCGCGGTGTCTCGATCAACGCGACGGTGTCGTTCACGGTGCCGCAGGTCGTCGCAGTGGGGGAGGCGATCGAGCGCGCCCTCGACCGCCGGGCCGCCGACGGGCTGCCGGAGCAGGAGTTCGGCCACGTCGTCACGCTCATGGCCGGCCGCTTCGACGACTGGCTGAAGACGGTCGTCAAGCGCGACCACGTCATGGTCGACCCGGGCATCCTCGAGTGGGCCGGGGTCGCAGCGGTGAAGAACGCCTACCGGGTGTTCCAGGAGCGTGGCTTCCGCTCACGTGTGCTCGTCGCGGCGTTCCGGAACCCGCTGCAGTGGTCCGAGTTCCAGGGCGGAGACCTCGTGGTCTCGCCGCCGTTCCAGTGGTCGAAGGACATCAACGACAACGCGTTCCCGTGGCGTCCGGACGCGATCGACGACGAGGTGCCGGCCGAGGTCATCGCGGCGCTCCGTGCGGCGACGCCCGAGTTCGCCCGCGGCTACGACGTCGACGGCATGACGATCGACGAGTTCGACCGTTTCGGTGCCACGGTGACGACGCTCCGGCAGTTCCTCGACGCCGACGCGAAGCTCGACGCCCTGGTCCGCGACATCATCGTCCCCGCCGCGTGAACGCCGCCACGGACACGCTCGGGGTCGGGCTCGTCTCCGTCGGCTGGATGGGTCGGTTGCACTCGCGTGCCTACCGTGCGCTGCCGGACCACTTCCCGGAGCTCGGCGTGCAGCCCCGGCTCGTCGTCGCCGCCGACCCGATCGAGGCCGCTCGCGACCAGGCCACCGCCCGGCTCGGCTACGAGCGTGCCGTCGCGGACTTCCACGAGGTGCTCGCCGATCCCGAGGTCGACGTCGTGTCGATCTGCGCGCCGAACTTCCTGCACCGTGAGGTCGCGGTCGCCGCGGCGGAGGCCGGCAAGCCGTTCTGGATCGAGAAGCCGATGGGGCGCTCCGCCAGCGACTCCCGGCAGATCCACGACGCGGTCCGGTCGGCCGGGGTCATCACGAGCGTCGGCTTCAACTACCGGCACGCTCCGGCGATCCAACGTGCACGCGAGCTCGTCCGGAGCGGGCGGCTCGGGACGATCACGAACGTCCGCGGGTCGCTCCTCGCCGACTACTCCTCCGACCCGGATGCCCCGCTGACCTGGCGCTTCGAACGCGAACGGGCGGGGTCCGGGGTCCTCGGCGACCTGCTCTCGCACGGGCTCGACCTCGCGCAGTACGTGGTGGGTCGGATCGCGAGCGTGACCGCCCTCGCGGAGACGTTCATCGAGACACGGCCCCGGCCCGGCCAGGGGATCGTCGACCGCACGGCTGCCGCCACCGGTGAGCACGGTCCCGTGGAGAACGAGGACTACGCCGCGCTGCTGTTCCGCTTCGAGGACGGCGCGGTCGGCACGATGGACTCGAGTCGTGTGATGCGCGGCCCGCACGCCGAGTACGCGCTCGAGGTCTACGGGACGAAGGGCTCGGTGCGTTGGGACTTCCAGCGCCTCAACGAGCTCCAGGTCTTCCTCGACGGCCAAGAGGTGCCCGGGTACGCCACCCACTTCGTCTCGCCCGGTGACGGCGAGTTCGCGCGCTTCCAGCCGGGAGCGGGCACGGCCATGGGCTACGACGACCTCAAGACGATCGAGGCCGCACAGTTCGTGGCGAGCGTGCAGCGCGGGGAGCAGCTCGCTCCGTCGGTCGCCGACGGACTGGCGGCCGCGAGCATCGTCGAAGCGGCCGAGGCGTCGCTCCGCGACGGTGCCTGGCACGAGGTCGCCCGCGTCGACGGGCCGCTGACGTACCCCGCGGCGACCCCCGTGCTGTAGTCGCACCGACAGGCGGGCTGGAGGCGCGGTGCAGGCTGGCACCGCGCCTCCTGTCCGTTCCTGCTTGTCACGACGAGGCACAATTGTTAGATTGTCCTAACAAAGCCCTTACCGTTGGAGAAATCATGCCGCTCGTCCGTATCGACCTCACCACCGGGCGCACCCCCGAGGCCGTCCGAGCCATCGCCGACGCGGTCCACGGCGCCATCGTCGACGAGTACGGCATCCCGGAGCGCGACCGCTTCCAGGTCATCACCGAGCACCCGGCGCAGCAGATCATCGCCGAGGACGCCGGGCTCGGGTTCGACCGCTCCGAGGGCGTCGTGATGATCCAAGTGTTCACGCAGCGGGGGCGCACTTCCGAGGCGAAGCAGGCGCTCTACGCCGCCGTGCACGACCGTCTCGCCGAGGTCGGCGTCGCGAGCGAGGACGTCTTCATCGGCTACGTCGAGAACGGGCCGGAGGACTGGTCGTTCGGCTTCGGTCGCGCGCAGTACGTCACCGGCGAGCTCGACGTCCCGTCGGCCTGACGGGGCTCCCGGGTGACACAACGAGCGGGCATCTCCAGTCACGCTCGCCGATCCCGAGCGACACCTTCCGCCCGCTCGGCAAGGCGCGCGCGGCGTGATGTGCCCGGTCGCGAGTCCGGAGCCGCGCCTACTTGTCGACGAGCGTGACCTCGAACGAGTAACGGTCCGGCCGGTAGCAGTGCACCCCGTACTCGACCGCTCGCCCGGATGCGTCGTACGCGGTCCGGCTCATCGTCAGCACGGGGTCGCCGTCCTCGATCTCGAGCAGCGACGCCTCGTCGTCGGTGACCGCCCGGGCGCCGATCCGCTGCTTCGCGACCCGCATCGTCACCCCGCGTCCGCGGAGCAGTTGGTAGAGGCCGTGCGCCGCGAGGTCCTCGTCGGTGATGTCGCCGAACTCCGGCGGGAGGAAGTTCTCGAGGATCGCCATCGGCACGTCCTCCGCGAACCGGACCCGGCGGATGTGCGGGACGACCGTGCCGGGCTCCACCCCGAGCGCTTCGGCCACCGCGTCCGTCGCGGGGACGTCGTCGCGGACGAGGAGCTTCGTCGTCGGCGCCTGGGATCCCTGCGCGAGGTCGTCGTAGAGGCTCGTCAGCTCGACCTTGCGCGTGACCGGGCCGTGCACGACCTGCGTGCCGATGCCGCGACGGCGCACGAGCAGACCCTTGTCGACGAGGTCCTGGATGGCGCGTCGGATCGTCGGCCGGGACAGTCCGAGGCGTTCACCGAGCGCGATCTCGTTCTCGAGCCGGGCGCCCGGAGGCATCGCGCCGGAGCGGATGGCCTCCTCGATGCGGGACGCGACCTGGAAGTAGAGGGGCATGGGACCCGACCGGTCCAGGTCCATGAACAGGTCGGACGGCAGCTGGCCTTCGTTGGTCATCGCGGTCCTTCGGGGAGATCGTGCGCGGCACCGCTGCCGCCAGGGATTGTCGTGACAATACCACCGGGCCCCGTCGGCTCCGGGGACGCCGATCCGTCGAACTCCTGACCCGTCGGGCTCCCGACCGTACTGCTCAGTCCGAGAACACCATCGGCCGACGGGAGAGCTTCGGCTGCGGTGTGGCCGCCCGGGGCTTCTCCTCACGCGGGCGCACCGGGGACAGGTGCACGCGGGTCGCGGCACCCAGGGCCTCGACGGTGTCCGTGCGGTGGACTTCGGCGGCGTGCACGACGATCGCCGCGCAGGCCTCGGCGTCGGCGGCGGCGTCGTGGTGCGCGAAGCCGACGTGCCCCGCGGCCCGTGCAGCCATCGGCAGTCGGTAGGAGTCGAGCGTGTAGGTCTTCCGTGCGACCTGCAGTGAGCACAGCGCGTGGTGCTCGGCCAGCGGGGTCCCGGTGGCGGCGCACCCGCCGGCGATGACGCCCATGTCGAAGCGTGCGTTGTGCGCGACCAGCACGTCACCGTCGGCGAACGCCACGATGTCGGCGTACTGCTCCGCCCAGCCCTTGGCACCGACGACGTCCGACGCGACGATGCCGTGGATGCGGGTGTTCCACTCGAGGAAGGTGTCGTGCCCGACCGGTGGCTGGATGAACCACGAGGCGCGCTCGACGACTCGGCCGGCGCGGATCTTCACGAGCCCGACGGAGCACGCGCTCGCGGGGGAGCTGTTCGCGGTCTCGAAGTCGATCGCGGTGAAGTTCAACGGCACGCATCCGATCGTCGCACGGGGCTCCGACATCGACTGCGTGCGGCCCCGGCGTTGCGCCCGGAACGCGCGCAGCCCGGAACGCACAGCCCGGAACGCGCAGCCCGGAACGCGCAGCCCGGAACGCGTGGGCCGGAGTGCGCAGCAAGGAACGCGCAGGCCCCTCAGCCCCGCCGCAGCCCCTCGTCCACCCGCTCCAGCAGGGCCAGGGCCTCCGCGGTCCCGTCCTCGTCCCCGCCGAGTGCCGCCCTGAGCTTCGCCACCCAGTGCGCGTGCAGTCGTCCGATGCTCGCCGCGGCGAGTTCCGTCGGGAGCAGCTGCACCGTCCGGGCATCGGACGGGTGTGGTCGGCGCTCGACCATCCCCTTGGCGACGAGGGAACGGAGCGCTGCGCTGAGGTTGCTGCGTCGCAGACCGGTGGCGTCGGCGGTGGCGCTCGGCGAGGTGCCCGGGTTCCGGTCGACCCAGCGCATGACGAGGGCCTCGGTGCCGGTGAGCGGCACGATGTCGAGCGGGTCGCCGCCGTGCGGGTCGATCTCGCGCGAGATCCGCAGCACGACGTCCGCGAGCTCGGCGAGCTGGGCGTCGGACACCGGGGAGCGCATGGTCGTACTGTACCGATCCTCGACCATCAGTTATGCTTTCATAACAATGACCACCGACACCGGAACCGTCCGCGCGCACACCGCGTCACCCTCGACCACGCGGCAGGGCATCACCGCCGCGCTGCTGCTCGTCCTCGGCCTGCTCAGCGCCGTCGCCCCCTTCGCCACCGACCTCTACCTGCCCGCGTTCCCGCGCATGACCACCGACCTCGGGGCGAGCGCCACCGCCGTGCAGCTCACCCTCACCGCGTTCCTCGTCGGGGTCACCGCCGGCCAGCTCGTCTTCGGCCCCCTCTCGGACCGCTTCGGCCGCGTCCCACCGCTCGTCGCCGGCGCCGCGCTGTGCGTGCTCGCGAGCGTCGCCGCGGTGTTCGCGCCGAACATCGGCATCCTCATCGTCGCCCGCCTGCTGCAGGGCCTCGGCGGAGCGGCCGGCATGGTGATCAGCCGCGCCGTGATCTCCGACCTCGCCACCGGCACGGCCGCAGCCCGCGCGTTCTCGCTCATGATGATCGTCGGCGGCGTGGCGCCCGTCGTGGCCCCGCTGCTCGGCGGTCTCCTCACCGGTCCGATCGGCTGGCGCGGACTGCTGACGATCGTCCTCGGGCTGTCGGTCGTCATGCTGATCGCCGTGCTCGCCGTCGTCCGTGAGACCCACGTGCGAGAACGCCGCGACGCGCTCCGAGCGGAACGGCAGGGGACCGGCTCCGGCCTCCGTGCACTGCGGTCCCGCGCCTTCCTCGCGAACACCGCCGTGTTCGGCTTCGCGTTCGCCGTGATGATGGCGTACATCTCCGCGTCGCCGTTCCTCTACCAGGACATGATCGGGTTCGGCACGGTCGGCTACGGCCTCGCGTTCGGGTGCAACGCCCTCGCGCTCATGGGAGTCAGCATCCTGTCCGCGAAGCTCACCGCGACGCGGTCGGTCGCAGGCGTCCTCGGCCTCGGGATCGTGCTCGTGCTCGCGTCGACCGTCGTGTTCGGGATCCTCGTGGCCGTCGCGGCACCGGCGATCTTGCTCGCCGTCCCGCTCTTCACCGCGGTCGGCTCGCTCGGCCTGGTGCTCGGCAACGCGACCGCGCTGGCGCTCGGTGCCGTGCCCGCCGCCGCCGGGAGCGCGTCGGCCGTCCTCGGAGCGCTGCAGTTCGGGCTCGCGGCCCTCGTGTCGCCGCTCGTCAGCATCGGCGGGTCGACGACAGCCGCTCCGCTCGCCGTGGTCATGCTCGCCGCGGCCGTCGTCGCCCTCGTCGCGCTGCTCGTCGCACGCGGCCCCCGGACCTGAGCGGCAGGGAAGCCGGGCCGACGCGGTGGTGAGCCGGCCACCTCTGGGCGGCGGCGTGACCGCCGGGCGCGTGGCGCGCCTCCAGGCCGGGTCCCGTGGTCCCCACGGCCACCTGGCGATCCGGACTGGAGGCCCGGGTCGGCTCCGGCGGGCAGCCGCCGGTAGGCTGTCATCCCGTGGCTCTCACCATCGGAATCGTCGGTCTCCCGAACGTCGGCAAGTCGACCCTGTTCAACGCCCTGACCAAGAACCAGGTCCTCGCCGCGAACTACCCGTTCGCGACGATCGAACCGAACGTCGGCGTGGTGAACCTGCCCGACCCGCGCCTCGACCAGCTCGCCGAACTCTTCGGTTCAGAGAAGACCGTCCCCGCGCCCGTGTCGTTCGTCGACATCGCCGGCATCGTCAAGGGTGCGAGCGAGGGCGAGGGCCTCGGCAACAAGTTCCTCGCGAACATCCGTGAGGCCGACGCCATCGCGCAGGTCGTCCGTGGCTTCGCCGACGACGACGTCGTGCACGTGGCGAACAAGGTCTCGCCGAAGGACGACCTCGAGGTGATCAACACCGAGCTCATCCTCGCCGACCTCGAGACCATCGAGAAGGCGCTGCCGCGGTACGAGAAGACCGTGAAGCTGAAGCAGGCCGAGCCGATCGTGCTCGAGACCGCTCGCGAGGCGAAGGCAGCGCTCGAGCAGGGCACGCTGCTGTCCGCGACCTCGATCGACCTGGCGCCGATCGCCGAACTCGGGCTGCTCTCCGCGAAGCCCTTCATCTTCGTGTTCAACGTCGACGAGTCGATCCTCACCGACGAGTCCCGCAAGGCCGAACTGTCCGCGCTCGTCGCTCCCGCGCAGGCCGTGTTCCTCGACGCGAAGATCGAGTCGGAGCTCATCGACCTCGACCCGGAGGACGCCGCGGAGCTCCTCGAGTCGACCGGCCAGACCGAGTCGGGTCTCGACCAGCTCGCGCGCATCGGGTTCGACACCCTCGGGCTGCAGACCTACCTGACGGCCGGGCCGAAGGAGTCGCGGGCGTGGACGATCGGCAAGGGGTGGAAGGCGCCCCAGGCTGCCGGGGTCATCCACACCGACTTCGAGAAGGGCTTCATCAAGGCCGAGGTCATCTCGTTCGAGGACCTCATGGCGGCCGGCTCGATCGCCGAGGCCCGTGCGCACGGCAAGGCACGGATCGAGGGCAAGGACTACGTCATGCAGGACGGCGACGTGGTGGAGTTTCGATTCGCTAACTAGATCGTTGATCTGGTGCGGATCTGAGGCCGTTTCCTGACACAGATTCGGGCTGTCAAATCGCGCCCTGTGTCACGCCTGTGTCATCGATTCGCGCTTCTCGATCGTCCGTTCGACGCCTGCCCGTCGCTAGCCTGCGATCTAAGCCCGTCTCCTGACGAGGCCATGTGATTGTGCGGCTCGACGCTGTTCGCGTCCGAGGCGGGCAGCTCTGCGCAGTGGGACACGGCCATGAGCGTTCCTCGTCGTCGCGCTTCTCCGTCGATAGGCTGAACCTTCATTCACCATCGAAGAACGGAGCGGCTGTGGCTGCCACTTTCAAGGTCACCTGGATCGAAGACGGTTCAAGCTCACTGATGACAGCGGACGAGCTGCACAAGGAACACGGCGGGGAGTCGAAGCCGGACGAGTTCATCAGCACGCTGCTCGCCACACCGGTGATGCAGGCCGCGCTCCTGATGAGGCTCGAGAAGTTGGACCCGGTCGCGGTTTACGAGCTAGCCAACCGGAAGCTGAACGCGAAGCAGAAGGAAGTTGACGCCGCACGGAAGGTCGTTGACAGCGCGGTCCTGGAGATCTTGAAGGAGATCACCGAGGACGAAGTGGCTCTGGGTGAGCACAAGAAGCTCAGCGACGCGGCGACGGCCAGCGAGTACACGCTTGTGGACTACTGGCTTCGCAAGAGCAAGACCAATCTCGCCATGTTGCTGAAGAATCACAAGAACGAGCTTCCCGAGCATGTCTACGAGGAGCTGGAAGCCGTTGACGCTGAACGCAAGGAACGAGCGGCCAAGCGCGGGAACTAGTAACACCGCGGCCAGACGCAAGCAACGCCCTCGGGATCGGGTTCCCGAGGGCGTTGCGGTTTAATGAAGCGGGGGAGCGGTTAGCTCTCCTTCTTCAGGGCGTCGATGCGGTCGGCGAGCTCGTTGAGCACCTTGATCGCGCTGTCGCGCTTCGCCGCCGCCTCCTCCTTGCTCTTGGCGTAGAACGGACGCGACCGGTTGGCGTCGTCCACGAGGCCGCCGACCTCGTGCTTCAGCCGGTTGATCGTCCGGGTCAGCTCCTTGCGGTCGAACTCATCGGCCTTGGAAGCGGGGGCCTGGGTCGGAGTGGTGTTCGCCATGGTCGTGCCTTTCGAGCGGAGCGGAAGTGGTGTTGGCATCGATCATGAATGGCTTCCTAGGTCTGTCAACTCCTTCGGCGCGTCCACCACTCGGATACCGCTTTTCCTGCCGGTGCTCGATGGGCTGAAACTGCCTTCTGAGCGCGCAGGCTACAGCCCCGATGGGATCGACCCTCTGGGCTGTGTTTCTCCGTTCTACGGGCAACCTTGTGCGAGAGGGTGTGCTTTCGAATGACGACGCACGAGGGCGCCATTCCTGCCCAAGGTTGACCGGCTGACGAACACGAAGAAGGGCGACGACCCGACCGAAGCCGAGCCGCCGCCCTGAGGTTGTGCGTCACCACCTTTCGAGCATCACACCTCCTCGATGACGAACTCGCCGTCGTCTTCCTCGCTGTCCTCGAATCTCTCCCCGAACACCTTCAGCGATTCCAGGAACTCGTTGCGCTCCACCGTCGACAGGGCAGCCAGCTTCTCGTTGATGTCGTCGTCGGTATCGGCCTCGGCTGTGAGCATCTGCTCAAGCTCGCCGGACTCCAGGGTCGCCATCTTCCGCTGGTCCGGGTGCTGGCGAACCAGCGAGGAGATGTACTCGTCGTCGGAGAAGGCGAAGCGAACGAGCTTTGGATCGCCGGTCTCGCCCTTGACATAGCCGATGCCGGAGGTTTTGTAGTCGTTGTCCTCGGTGCTCTCCTCGATCTTCCTCGGGTCGAAGCCCCGCTCGATGGATCCTTCTCCGAGCATCATGTCGTTCATGCCAGGAGTTGCTGCGTTCCGAAGCACCACTGTCACCACGAAGTTGTCGCGCATTGGACCAAGGAACTCCTGCTTGACATTCTGAGTCGCAGTGACCACGAAGACCCCGACGGCACGGCCGAGCGCCATGATCTTTGCGAGCGTCGCCATCGCTGCCTTGCCTTCTGGCCCCATCTGGAAAAGCTCCAAGAGCAGGGATAGCAGCTCATCGATGACGAAGATCATCATGGGCGTCCTCTTGGTTGCCGGGAGCCGTCGCTGTAGGTCGGCCTTCTTTCCATCGCCGCCGAAGCTCAACCACGCCCGCTTCATCCGGTTCCGCTCGACCAACTTCTCATAGAGCATATTGATGATGGCAATGGAGTCGTCGGCAGTGAACGCGATGTCCTTGAACAGCGTCGAGTAGTCCCAGGACAGCAGCTCCGTCTCCTTCAGGTCGCTGCCGAAGAGTAGAGCCTCGCCACGCTCCACGAAGGGAACTGCCTGAATGATGGTCGACTGAAGCGGGCTGCTTTTGCCGGAGCCTGTCATGCCCCAGATCAGCACATGAGTCATGGGCATGCTCCAGATGCAACCCGACTCGTCCATCGCCATCGGGAACGAGCTCCACTCCTTGGCCGGGTTCTCCTTGAAGAACGCCTCGCCCTTGATGATCTGCGCCGTGAGGATGTTCTCTGGCTTCTCCATGTGGACAATGAACGCCTCGGAGTTGTTGGTGCGCCCTCGCTCGTAGGTTTCGATGCTCTCGCCTTCGACCGCCGAGAGGATGTTCTCGGCAAGGTCGATGACCTTCGACCGCTTCTGCCGGTTCAGATCGAGCACCACCTGGTAGTGCTGGGAGCGGTCGCCCGCGACAGGATAGGAGTCGGGAAGTGGGCGGACCTGCATGTGCTTCGACGCCTTCGCGACCTGTGCCCGCACTCGGAAGTGCTTCCCGCGAATCGCCGAACGGTTCTGAGCGACCGACACGCGAGCCGCGTCCATCAGTGCGCTGAGCCATGCCGCACGGAAGTAGACGCGTCCCTTCTCTCGCTCATCCAGGAACAGGTTGAACGGGGCGTAGAACTCACGAAGCACGAAGCTGGATAGCAGACCAATGCGTGCCTTGAACAGTGCCCGGTGCTGGATTGAGAACCAGGTCCACGGCTTGAGGATTCGCCTCGTGCCGCCGTGATGCTTGTAGCGGTTGTATCTCCAACGGGCCGCGCCGACGACGACGAGCCGCACCGTGAAGTAGACGGCAGCCAACACCGCGATCACCACGAAGCCGACAAGGATGAAGTTGTCCTGGAACCATGTGAGGACGGGATCGAGGTTGTCGAGCATCAGAAGCCTCCTAGCGTGATGCGGTTGTCGAAGCGGACTGGATCGCCGGTCCTATTGAGGATGGGAAGTACGCTGAGCTTGCCGGACTCGAAGAGGCCGTAGCCCAACTTCTTGTCGATCTTGCGGAGCAGCGTTTCGACCTGGGTACCGACAGTGAAGTAGACGGCACGGCAGTAGATGAAGCCGTGTTCGAGTTCCATCTTCAGCGTGGCAAGAATGCTGCTGTACTCATCCCAGCTCTTCTTAGACAGCTCGACCTCGACGAGGAGGTTGCGAGCTTTCGTGCCTGTTCTACCGCCGTCGAGGATCACCGCGAGGTCGCCCTGATGCACTGGCTTGGTGATAGCACCGGTTCGCTTGGGCTGGCCCATCGTGAGCAGTGCTGGGTGTGCCTCGACAATGTCTGACCAGTCGAGCCGCTTGTTTCCGGCCTCGCTGAGTGCGGCTTCGAGTTCGGTCTTGCGCCACCGTCCGTAGTCGGCGTTCTGCCCCTGCTTGCCTGCCTGCTTCAGCGCGAGGTTGATCGGCTCGTACGCTCCACGCATCTCGTTCTCGCTGATGAGCTGTTCCAGCGCCACCGGCTCGATGCCGAGTGAGTCGCGGAAGAACCCCTGAGGCGAAGCGAACTGAGCGGCTACATGGGCGATGTAGCGGTAGTGAGCAGCGCGAGTCTTGGCCTTCTTGTGGAGCGTGGCAGCGTGTTCCGCGTTGTAGCCGAAGGACCAAAGTGCGTCGATCCCGAGCTGCGTAGCGCTGTACTGCACGGTCTGGGATGTGGCGTCTCGTAGGCGCTCAATGGCACCGAGGCTTTCCATCTTGCGCAGCCTCTTTTCTGTTCCCTTGACCGTTGGAAGGATGAGCTGACCGGCTGCGGCTTGGTCCTTTCGCGCCGCGATTATGCTGAGCGCTTCGGAGGTAGCACCGGGGAACTTGGAGAGGAAGCGAACCATCTGCGCGTTGCCCTCGGTGATCCGAGTGCCGCTCGGCCTCTTGACCGGGCTGATCTTGACCGTCTCTGTCGATGGGTCCAGCTGATGAAGCTTCTGATTGAGAGCTGGTTCCGGATGGGTGAGCGGTTGCTCCGTTGGAAGCTCAGGTGTTGAAGGTGTGTCCTCGAACTCCTCATCCTCCAGGAAGTTCATCACTCCGCTGTCTGTGATTGTCTGTCCCATCTGTACTACCTCCGTCTTGTGGGCTGACTGGTGCCGGAGTTGGTACCGGCGCGCGGAGCCATATCGAAACGGGTAGGGGCAGGCGTGGGAGAGCGAGTTGGTGCCTAGCGTGGTGCAGCGATCGGGGTTTCTCGCTGCACCGACACAATCGCGAGTAGCTGGCGGCTCTAGGCTGCCTTCGACGCGATGAATGTTTACCCTCTTTCCTAGAGGAGTAAACCCTCTGCTTCTCACCACTATTGGATTAGTCCCGCGACAGCGTCAGGTCGTGGCTTCGAGCAGGAGTCCAACAAAGTGTCAGCAGCCATCGGCAAGCCTCAGTCTCCTCAACTGTTGGTAGCTCCTCCTCTCCACCACCACCCAGTTCCGCCGCCGCCTCCCCAGTTCCGCTGGCCGCCGCTCAGCCTCAGCCGCTCAGCCCGCACCGTGGCGCGACACCACAGCTCAGTCACTAGGCCGGCAAGGTGATGTGACACCACAGCTCAGCCATCCTCAGGCGGTGATGCGACACCACGGCTCAGCCGTTGGCGCGCGTGATGGTGTGACACCGCGGCTCGGAGGCTCAGGCCCCTCGACCTCGAATCGGTTTGCGGCGATATGGCTCGCTGATGTGATTCGTCCCACATCAACTCCCTGGCTCGGGCCGCGATTCAATCCAGATCGCGGCCCGGTCCTCCGTTTTGGGAGGATTCCTCCTACTGCGATGCGGCTGATATGTCTTGCGTCTACAAATAAAGGGAGTTGGACGAGATGACAAGCATCAACAGCAAGAAGGCCGGCATCGTCGGAATCGTAGGAGTCGCTTTGGCTCTACTGGTCGCGCCGCTTAGCACTGCATCGGCTGATGGCGGCTCGATGGCAACCGCCTGCATAGGAGCTGAGACCGACGGCGGCAAGTTTGCAAGCCAGGTCGGCGGCTGCCGAGCAGGCACGGATGAGCCGTCGGCTGAGCCTACGCCCGAACCGATCACCTACAAGGAGTGCTTCAAGAGCCGGACCTTCGGGGACCAGCGGCAAGAGTGGGTCGAGGTCGGTCAGAACACTTCGATCTTTGACGACTACTGGAAGCCGACCTACGCTTACACGCCCTCACTTGAGTTTCGCGTGATGGATGCGAGCTGTTCGACAGCCATCAAGGACGCAGAGGTGGGGGTGGTCGATGACGCAACCGGCGCCAAGCTAACGGTGGCCAAGCCTATGGCTTCAACCTACAAGGCTACGGGCATCGAGCGCGGGCATCACTACACGGTCACGGTCAAGGGTAAGGGCCGGATCATCTCGCCTCCCGACAGTCTCAGGATCCGAATCGATGACACCGGCTACTGGGGGAAGGTCAGCCGTGCCTTCACCGGGTCGAGCGCGATCGTCGTCGAGTGAGTTGATATAACCCACCAAGGCGGTTGACTGCTACTTACCCGCCTAGGCGCAAAAGCCCCGGAGATGGACCCCCGTTTCCGGGGCTTGTCTTTTGTCTGCGATATGCCTCGCAGTGTTGCTGTAGCAGGCGACCATCTCAAGGGGGTATCTCATGCCGTGATTCGATCTGTCCAGCGGGCTTTACTAGCGTCTGTAGTAGCTCTGTCTTGGTGAACTCTTCGAGATGACCACGCGCCCCGCTGATGTAGAAAGACCCGGAGCTGGGTGGCCCCCGTCTTACTGCTCGCGTCAGTGTGAGGAGCAGAGGGAAGTGCGGGGCAGTAAGCCACTCGCCGAAGCATCTGGCGCTCTGAGAGCATGGGGCTGATACCCCGCCGAGTCTAAGCTTTCTCACCCCTCTCAGTTCATCAAATCAGACAGAGGTTAGTCGCCCTGCTACGCGGGATCTGGAACCTAGGGGCGACGGTTCGGACTCACACATCTCAGACGCTACGAGCTGTCAATCAAGGGGAGACCCATGTCATCTACCCACCAAGGGGAACCTGCAGCTCCGCCTCCGCCCTTCTTCTGCTGAGCTGTTGTGTCGCACACCTGCTCATCCCTGGGCGGGCACGACGACTCCTGAGGTGAACCACTGAACGAGAGTGGCTGCAAGGATCACAGCCGCCCTTGCCTCTTCGAGGGTGGCGTCTTCGTAGTCCGGTCGTCCGTGGCGGCTCTCGTGGCCACGCCAGAGCGTGCGCAGCATCATGGCAAGGCTCTTCGCGCTTGGGGCCTTGTCGTTGTCGCGGAGGATCAGCCGCCACTTCGGGTTGCTCGACTCCAGCACCGAGATCACATTGCCCAGTGTGGGCTCGGGGTGACCGGTCGAGATCACCGAGAGCGCCGCGGTTTCAACAGCAACGACGGCATGGCTGTAGGCCGCAGAGGCGCGCGGTCGAGCGCCGTAGGCGTCCACCCATGCCTCCTGCAGCTTGCGGGATGCCGTATCTGTCGCGCTGAGCACGCCTCCGACTGCGGATCGCACGCCGGCTGGCACGCGAGCAGTAAGCCGCGCCTTCGAACGGTTCCATCGAATGACAGTCCAGGCTGACCCTCCATTGCTCAGAATGCGCTCGAGGGGGTGTATGTCGCCGCTCGGGTAGTAGCCGACACTCAGTCGATGATCGAGGAAGTTGGTGAAGGTTGCGTCGTCGAGGTGCCTGAGCCGCTGTAGCACGGTGCCCCACTCGATCAAGCCGCCCGATTTGAAACCGATGTCCACATGGGCGTCGTTTTGAAAGTCGATGAAGCGTTGGGCCTGTACCCACCGCTTCTCGGCTCCGAGAACTGTCTGGAGCCAGCCGAAGACCGCCTCGCGGAGATAGCCCGGGAACTCCTCGACTAACGCGTCTTCCTTGCCTGTTGGGATGACGGGCCGCCACGCTTCTTCGCTCATGCCTTGAGCTTAACTCAGGCGACCGACATGGCGGTGTGACACATCGGCAGCTTCGGGCTGTAGGTCGGGCAGGAGCGGGCTTCTGGGTCGGTGTTCACCAGTGTTCATTGAGGAACAGCCCGGTTAGCCACTGTTCTGATATTCGTTTGGCGGTTCTTGAACCGTGTTCAGAAGAACCAAGCCAAGGAGACACCGGAATGAACGACATCACGCCCGAAATGCCCCCCGCTCGCATCTTCAGCTGCGGCTGATGGCCACCATGACTCTGCCCGATGCTGTGCTCATCGCTCAAGACATGATCTGGGAGCGCGCCGGTCGAGGTGTGCCAGCTCACCGCTTGCACTTTGAACTGACCACCGAACCCGATCAATACCGGCTGAGCTGGATTAGTCCCGACGACGGCTTCCGCTACCGCGCACTCGTTCCCCGCATCACCCTCACCCCTCAGCAGTTCGACGCCTGGCAGACATGGCTCGACTCGAACCAAGGAGACAACCCATGACCATCAAGCTGGGCTATGCCCGGGTCTCGACCAACAAGCAGAGCACCGACAACCAGATGGACGCTCTTCTCGCTGCTGGCTGCGCTCCCGAGAACATCTACGAGGACCAGTCAGTCTCGGGTGAGACCAACGGTTCCAGCCCGAGGTACCTCGCGCTCTTCGAGCGAGTGCGGGAGCTGCGGGAGCAGGGGGAGGATGTCGCGGTCGTCGTGACGAAGATCGATCGGCTTTCCCGGGACACGATCACCATGATCGGCAGCGTTCTCGATCTGGGGAGGATGGGTGCGAGCTTCGAGCCACTGGACGGCTTCCTGGCCTACCGTCCCAACGATCCGGGCTCCGAGTTCATGCTGACGATCTACGCCGGAGTCGTTCAGCTGGACCGTGCGCAGATCATCGCTCGGATGAAGGAAGGTCGCGACTACAAGGTCGGCAAGGGATTGCGCCTCGGTCAGAAGCCGAAGCTCACCCTCGCTGCTGTCAATGCGATCCGCAGCTCCTACGAGACGACCAAGCCCAAGCCCAGTCCGCAGACACTGGCCGCTCAGTGGGATGTATCCCGGCCGACGATCATCCGCGTGCTCGGTCTGCCCGGAGCGAAGGCACCGTATGTCTCGCTCGATGAGTGGCAAGCAGCCAAGGAGGCAGCAAATGTCTAAGTTCAACGACCAAATGAAGCAGCACGCAAAGAACGCGGCCCGCTCGGCCTGGAGGCGTCTCCCGTGGCACTACAAGCCTGTAGTGCTCATCGCGGCTCTCGTGATGGTGATGTATGTGATTCAGGGGGTGTTGAGCTTGTTCGTCCGATAGCAGATGTGGAGGGCCGGGGTTTCGAGAAGGTCGCCCCGGCCCTTCGCTATGCCCTTAGCGACCGTAGCCTGCGATCTGAGACGCTTTCCGTCGTCCGTCGCACATGCTCACCGTCTCAACGCTCAGGGGCAGAGGCGGGCAGCTACCGTCTCAGTATTCGAACGGCTGATCGCTGATCCCCTCGGGGTCGATCACATGGCCGTAGCGAGCGAGCGTGAACGCGCTGTCCTTGTGCCCCATCTCCATCGCGATGACCGGGTAGGGCACGCCAGCTCGTATCCGGGTCGAAACAGCCCAGTGCCGTAGTCCGTGATGGGTCCAGCCGGTTCGTCCCTGGCGGTTGGTTCGATGCTTCGGTGACTCCTTGAACTCCTGCTCCACGAAGTCATAGAGCGGGTTGGTCATCTTGGCGAAGTTGGTCTGGCTCTGGTAGTTCCCGGTGCCCTCCACGATCCGGGTGCTGCTTGTCCAGGTCGGGTCCGTCTGAACTGCTCCGTTGACCGCACCGGCTCGTGCTCTATTGCGCGTCGGGAAGAGCAGTAGGTCGCGGAACTCTTCAATCCGGCGCGGCGTCGAGAGTCGGCGAATCGCGTGGTGGTTCCACAGCTCCTCCCAGAGCCGATCCCAGAGCAGGTAGGCCAGCGGTGTGAAGCCGTGTCGCCACAGCTCGATGGACTCGAGGTCGGTAGCTTGCCAGAGATTGAGGCTTGGGTCTTCTCCGAAGCGGGGGATGATCCGGTTGATCTGCTCCCGGGTTGTGCCCGGAGCGTGGTCGTGCCAGTTGGGAAGGAACGCGGGGAGCCGGACGGTCCTGCTCTTCCGGGCACCCTTGGTGCCGGTGACCCAGATCGCACCCCGGCTCGCCTGGCTTGCCTGCTCGCTCACTTCGAGCTTGCCCCAGTAGTTCGAGCGAGTCCGATCCCAGTTCGTGCCGAAGAAGTGCAGCACCTGGTCCGGGGTGAAGAAGTGGCGTACTCGGAGCGCCAGTATCTCTCCGATGCGCAACCCACCACCTGCGCCCAGGGCGGTTGCCAATCCGATCTGTCGGTAGCGGCCTGCAAGCTCCTCCGTCTCCGCAGTGCGCCGTGCTTCCCGGTGGTTGTAGTGCTTCGGCATCCCGCGCCGGTGGGTGTTGGTTGTATCGAGCGGTAGCCCGTCGAGGAAGCGTGGATCGTTCGGATCGGGTGTGCCCATCCCGGTCGCGAGCCTCGCCGTCCCGGTTCGTTGCCTGCCTTCGGCGGCGGTGGTGTGACGCACCTTCTTACCGGTCAGGCCCTCCACCGTTGTTCGCTCGGGATCGTCAAGCGGCCCGACCTGCAGCGTGTGATAGGCCGTGGTCACGAGCGCGGCAACCATTCGCGAGCTTGGGATGTCTCCCTTCTCTACGCGGGGATTGCGCTTGCTGCCGGAACTACCCGAGAGCGTGATGCCCCGTGCGAGCAGGTCGGCTCGCTCCTTCGTGATCCATCCGCTGCTGTGGGCGAAGATGCCTCGAACGACGGAGCGCATCTTCTCCTGTTGGCCGCGCGAGTGTGCGGACACATCGAGCTTGGCCATGTCCCGGGGTGAGATGTGGGTGATGAAGCGGTCGCCGTAGAGGTCGGTGAGCTTCTTGCCGAAGTAGTGGTACGCGTCGACGGTCCGGCTCGACCAGTGCGGTCGATTCGTTGCGATCCACAGATCGGTTGCTTCGCGCAGCGTCGGCGGGTTGTCACCGATCGCCCATCCCTCTACATACTCACCGCTGAGCTGCCGGGCCTTGACTTCGGCCTCTTCTCGGCTGCTTCCGCCGCTTGTGGTCTTGCGCGCGTTGGTGGCACGATCGATGTACGCGATCCGCCAGCTTCTGTACCTCTCGGTCGGTTCGTAGATCGTCGCTCGCGTGCCCCGGACCGATATTCCCTTCGCCACAGCGTCGCCCCCGATCGTTGTGTGTCATCACCGCTGTGTCACGACGCTACATGACGGGCCGCGATCCGCGAAAACACGCCGATCTGGGCATGAATGATTCGACATGCACCGAGTTCCGCTTCAACAACTGAGTCGCGCGGTCGTCACTCGGCGACCTCGTGCATGTTCTGCGCCTGCCAACCCTCGGGCACGGTGCTCCGGTACGCGGCCAACGCGGCGTCGTAGTTCGCGCCGGTGGCCTCGTGCGGCCGGGTTTCGGTCGAGCGGGCGACCGCCTTGACGGTGGACTCGCCCGTCGCCTTGCTCGTCACGGTGTTGACCTGGAGCAGCTGGAACCCGTCGAGGTCGAGCGCCGCGATCGCTGCTTCGCGTGCCTCGCCGATGGTGTCGCCGCTGCCCTCGGCCTCGCGGATCTCGGTGGAACGCAGGGTGCCTCGCAGTGTCGTCACCCCTCCAGTATGGAGCGCCCGGCCCCCCGTTCTGGACGATGGTCGTCGTTGCCGGGCTCGGCCATGATGGGCGCATGACGAACGCACAGGCGGGTTGGTACGACGACGGTTCCGGGACCATGCGGTGGTGGGACGGCTCCGCGTGGACGGAGCAGGTGCAGCCCCCGGCGGCGCCCGCTCCGGGGATCGGGGGCGTGATCGGACGCATCCAGGCCGAGGCGTCCGCGGGTGGGCAGGCACGCCCGGCTCCGACCGGCATGAGCTACGTCGTGCTGCAGGTCGTCCTCAAGGAGAAGTTCTTCGGCACGGGGTCGGGCAACCTCACCGAACTCGAGCGGTCGATCAACGCGCAGGCAGCGCTCGGGTACCGTCTGCACACGATCACCACGTCGTCGTCGGGGAGCACCGGCTTCGGCGGGGGAGACCGCATCCAGGCGACGATGGTGTTCGAGAAGCTGGTCTGACGGACGTCCCGGCGCGGCACGAGGATGGCGGTCGCTGGCGCAGCAGCGCTAGGTTGACGCTGATCACCGAGCAGCCAGGAGCCGCCATGTCGTACGTCGTCGACTTCGTCAACGTGTCCACCGTCGGGTTGGAGTCGTCGCCCGTGGCGGACGCGCTCGCCGGCCTCCGGGCGAACGAGGCCAGGTACTTCCGGAACAAGTACGACCTCGAGTTCACGACCGAGCGCGCGGCCGATGTGCCGGACCTCGTCGAGTACGTCGCCCGGGTGCTGCGGGAGCGGGACATCGAGATCGCGTCGACTCCGCTCGAGGCGACGGAGTTCGAGGTCGAGGGTGTGCGGTGGACCTACGTCTTCTACGAGTCTGGTCTGTCGATCAACGTCCTCTACACGCTCGAGCCGGGCGGCAAGCGCGCAGTCGGGTTCAAGCTGTCGGACGGCATGGAGGTGCCGGAGGAACTCGCGGAGAAGTTCAAGTTCGTGCGCCAGCGGTCGAAGCTCGCGGGCACGATCCGCGGCTCGTACTTCGTCGTCAAGGGCGAGTACTGACTTCTACGCACGTGACATTCGAACTTCTTGGCTGTGCGGTCCAATCCGATGCAGGATCGTCGGACGCTGCGACTGAGAGGCGAGGATGGGACATGAACACACGGGTTGTACATGCGCTGACGCACGGCGCATTCGTGGGTCTGACAGGGGACACCACGCGCCTCCGGAGGATGCAGGAAGCCCTTCGCCAGCAGCGGTCGAGTCGAACGCCAGCTTCGCCGCTGACGGCGTCTTCGGCTTCGAGCTCGCGGAACACTTCAGCGGGCCGGTAGCCTCGCCGCAGGTCCTCGCTGGCTACGAGCGGTTGGTGCCGGGTGCGGCTCGCGAGTTGATCGCCTGTCATGTGCGATCGGAGACAGTTGCTTCAGACGCGCTCAAGCGCACGAGTCGCGCGGAGTCGGCGGCAGTCGTCGTCGGGGTGGTCGGTGCGCAAGTGCTCACCGTGGGAGCGCTCGTCGCGGGTTGCGTCCTGATCATGAACGGCCACGGCGCCACAGCACTCGTCGCGCTTGCTCCGGGCGTCCTCGGTGCAGCAGCGCAACTCTTGAGCGCTGTTCGCCGCAGGTCGTCCGGTCAGGGGTGACGCGTCGAGCGCGCCGACCTGCCTAGCGCCCGCTCCACCGCACCCACGCCTGCACCTGCGCACGAGCACCCTCGAGCGACGAGTGTGCACCGCGGATCGAACGGTCCGGTGAGGAGACGACGTACTGCCGTGCCCGGGTGACCTCGCACAGCTGGTCAGCGCCGAACGACACCTTCCAGTGGTCTTCGGCGTCCCTGACCCACTCCAGACGGTTCGGCATGTCGGCTCCCTGCTCCGCCGCGTCGGTGCCGCGGTCGTGAAACGGACAGTAGACCCGCACCCCGTGAGGTCGGGGTACGTCCTGGCCTCGAAGCGCGGACCTCCGCGGGCGGTGGTCCCGGGGTCCGTACCGTGAGGCGCAGGGAGGGGAACGGTGAAGTACATCAGCTACGAGAACGTCGACATCATGACCGGGGACCTCATCGCCGACGCGGTGCTCGACTACGCGGCCGTCCTCGGCGCGAACGCCCGGACGGACACGATCGCGGTCCCGTCCGTCGGGCTGGACGGCTCGCTGGTCGCGACGTCGATGCTCATCGGACCGGCCTCGGAGTTCGTCGTGACCCCCGCTCCGGACGACGAGCTCGAGCCGGAAGACCCGAACTTCATCCGCCGCCTGCGAGACGCCGCAGGCCGGGCCGGCGATGCGCGCCCCCTCGACGCGGACGGTCGCCCTCGGTTCGTCGGCGCGGACGCGCCTTCCGGTCGCTGAGGCCTCGCGACGAAGCGCGCCGCCGGCGGACCGGCGACGCGCTTCGAGGAGTGGGAGATCGAGCGACGCGCAAGGACCCGGATCGGGTCTGCGCCAACGCCCGGATCAGGCGGCGAGCAGCAACTCGCCGGCCGTCACCTCCTGCGCCTGCAGGAGCGTCCGGCTGGCTTCGCCACGCCAGGACCGTCCGGGGATGGTCCAGCCGGCCTCACCGCGCACCTCGATGCGGGCACCGGCGGTCACGAAGACGCCGAGGTCGTCGGCGTCGATCCGGACGAGGTACTCCCGGCCGGTCCAGACGTCGCGGACGGGGAACTCGGCGATGTTGTCAGGGGTGGTGGTGGGCGCCGCGAGGGCGGTCCCGATGATGCTGAGTCGGTCGTTGCCGACAGTGGTGTTCGTGTTCATGGTGCTGGTCTTTCTCAGTCGTTCGGCGCCGTCGCGGTGTCCGCTGGACGCCCTCGGACATCGTGGTCCGGGTCGTCCGCGGTTGCCCGCTGGCGCGCACGTCGTGTGTCGACGTGCGACTCGTCCGTGTGGACGAGGGTGGTCTCGGGGGAATGCGATCCCGGTTGGATCGGTGTCGAGACGGTCGGTGTGCGCGAGTCAGATGGGTTCGCTGCAGTGCACCAACCAGACACTATACGTGTCGCCCTGCGGGAAGTCCAGGGTCAGGCCAGGAACGCGTCCCAGCGCGCCCCGCCGACGGCGACGTTGCCCGAGCCGTCGAGGCGTGCGGCCGCGGACGACGGCTTGCGCTCCGCCTGTTCGTGGACGAGCCCGTCGAAGGCGTCGGAGAAGTCGAGGCGGGGGAGTGCCGCGGTCACTCCACGGAGCACGTTGTCGGGCACGAGCTCGAAGCCCACGCCCGAGACGTCGAGCGAGGTCGCGATCTCGAGCAGGTGCCCCTCGACGTCGATGTCCGGGTCGACCGCGGTCCACATGTGCCGTTCGATGACCTCGCCGACGCGTCGGGCCCGCGAGGCGTCCCATCCCGCGCCGAGCGCGAAGACCGAGCCGACCGCTCCTCCGGCGTCCTCGAACGGGACCGCATGGGCGTCGAAGGACGGAGTCACCCCGAGGTCGTGCAGCATCGCCGCGACGAAGAGCAGCTCGCGGTCCGGCGAGAGACCGTCGGAGTCGGCGATGACGGAAGCCCACGCCCAGGACCGGAGGCAGTGGTTGACGAGCGCAGGCGTCGACCAGGCGCGGACGACCTCGAGTGCGCGCGCCGCGACGGCGGTCGGCGGGGTCAGCAGGGCGTCGACGTCGGTGGTCACGGCACGACGGTAGCGCAGGCCGCGACCCGGCCACACGACGGACGGGAGGCACGGTGCGGGCCCGCACCGTGCCTCCCGTCCGGAACGCGGTTCAGTTCAGGGCCGGCGTGTCCTCCGGCACGACGCCGCCGCCGTACAGGGCGGTCGCCAGGTCGCGCAGCGCGCGCAGCGCGACGCGCTGCGTCAACGGACCGTAGGAGATGCGGGCGACGCCGAGTGCCTCGTACTCCGCCGCGGGCAGCGCCCCGGGCAGACCGATCACCGAGAGCTTGCCGCGGCCGAGCCCGGCCACGAGCCGCTCGACGACGTCGCGCTGGATCGCTCCGGGGACGAAGACGAGCGGGGCGCCGACGTCGAGGAACGCCTTGCCGCGGGCGATGGCGTCCTCGATGCTCTCGTCGAGCGGGCGGTCGCCACCGCGGGCGATGGCGTCCGTGCGGGCGTTCAACTGGAAGTCGATGCCCTCGGCCTCCACGGCCTTGGTGATCGCGGCGACGCGGGCGACGGCCTCGTCGAACGGACGGAGACGGTCCTCGACGTTCGCGCCGACGATGCCGGCGCCGATCGCGCGGCGGATCGTGTCGGCCGGGTCCTCGTAGCCGTCGTCGAGGTCGGCGGTGACGGGCAGGTCGGTGGCGGCGGCGACGGTCGCGGCGCCGGCGAGGGCGAGGTCCAGCGGCATGCCGCCGTCGTCGTAGCCGTGGCTCGCGGCGATCGAGTGCCCGGCGGTCGCGATCGCCCTCGTCTCCGGCAGGTCGCTCACCACCTTCGCGCTGATCGCGTCCCACACGTTCACGACGCGGAGGATCTCGGGGGCTTCGTGCAGCTGCTTGAGGGTGGACGCCTTCTCGGCGGTGCTCGTGCTCATGTCGCCGACATTAGGCGGCGACCGCTGCGGAGGCCCAGGGCGCGCGCCCACGCGACGCAGGATGACGTCCGGAGTCGCGCCGCGCCTCCAGGCCGGTGCATCCTGGGACGCATGGCGCACGACGAGCAGGACCCGGTCGGGGACCTCCGCGGGGTCCGCACGAGCATCAAGTGGACGCGGTACGCACCCGACGTGCTGCCGCTGTTCGTCGCCGAGATGGACCACGAGGTCGCGCCGGAGATCCGGCAGGCGCTCATCGAACGGGTGCAGCAGTCCGACCTCGGGTACCTCGACGGCCCCGGGCCGCTCGCGCCGGCGTTCGCCGGGTTCGCGAAGGACCGCTGGGGTTGGGACGTCGACCCGGGGCGGGTGTACCTCGCGACCGACGTGAGCGTCGGGATCGTCGAGTCGCTGCGGCTCGCGCTGCCGGACGGCGGCCGGGTCGCGATCACGCCGCCCGTCTACCCGCCGTTCTTCGAGCTGGTGGAGGAGGCACGGTGTCAGGTCGAGGAGGTGCCGCTCCTCGAGCAGTGGGGCGACTACCGGCTCGACCTCGCCGGCCTCGAGCGGGCCTTCGCGGACGGCGTCGGGGTCTTCCTGCTCTGCAACCCGCACAACCCGGTGGGCCTCGTGCACGACCGCGCCGACCTGGTGGCGCTCGCCGAACTGGCCGCGCGGTACGACGTGCTCGTGATCAGCGACGAGATCCACGCCCCGCTCACGCACCCGGGCGTGCAGTTCACCCCGTTCGCGATGATCGCCGAGCCGCTCGGCGCCCGCAGCGTGTGCGTGACGAGCGCGAGCAAGGGGTGGAACCTCGCTGGTGTCAAGTGCTCGGTCATCGTCGCCGGGGACGGACGGACCGCGGCGCTCCTCGACACCCTGTGGGAAGAGGTCGCCTGCCGGACGAGCATCCTCGGGCTGCACGCGAACACGGCGGCGTTCACGCTCGCGACCGGGTGGCTCGACGACGTCGTCGCGAGGATCGTGGCGAACGAACGGCTGCTCGGCTCGCTGCTCGCCGAGCACCTGCCCGGCGTCGTCTACACACGCCCGCGCGCCGGCTACCTGGCGTGGCTCGACTTCCGGGGCATCGGGCTCGGGGACGACCCGGCGGTGCCGCTGCGGGAGCACGCGTACGTCGCCCTGAACTCGGGCCTCGGGTTCGGGACGCAGGGGCGGGGGTTCGCGCGGCTCAACCTGGCGTGTTCGCCGGAGACCCTGCGCGAGGCGGTGTTCCGGATCGCGGCGGCGTACCCGTCGAGCACGCAGGAGGGGCTCGTCTGGCACGTGGCCTGAGGGGCGCCGTGGCGGCGGCCGCCGAGCGTCAGGCCTCGCCGGGGTCGTCGTCGATGTACTGGTTCCGGCCGACGACGCGGATCTTCAGGTCGTCGTCGCGGTCCATCGCGAGGAACTCGCGCGCCACGAACCCGACCGACGGCCACCGGGTGACCTCGGTGACGAGCAGCCCGTCGATGAACACCTGCCACGCGCCGCGCTCACGGACGGCCTGGACCTCGTACGTCGCCATGCCGCGAGCGTACCGAACGACGTGCGCGCAGGACGGCCCGCTCAGCCGATGCGCTTCGCGTAGAAGCGGAGGGTGGGGACCTCGCCCGACGGCGTGCACCAGTCCGCCGGTCCGCGGCCCGTCAGACACCACCCGCGCCGTTCGTACAGCCGCCAGGCGCCGGGGGCGTCCTCGGTCACGTCGAGCCGGAGGTGCGAGCCCGGCACCGACTGCTCCGCGGCGTCGAGCAGCGCGTCGGCGATGCCCCGACCGCGGTGGTCCGGGTCCACGAAGAGCCGTGTGACCTCGGGCATGCGGCCCGGTGCGGGGACGGCGATGCCGACGTGCCCGACGACCCGGTCGTCGACGACGGCGACCCAGGCAGCGCGGAGACCCGTCGGCGCCAGCCACCCGGCAGGATCATCCGGCCAGACGGCGGGGTACCCGAAGACGTGGGCGCGCCAGAGGACCTCGACCAGGGCGTCCTGGTCGGCCTCGGCCCGTTCGTGGATGCGCATCTCCGCCGACGCTATCGGCCGGTGGTGAGGCGTCGTCAGGTGGACGGCGTGTTCGTCCCCCGAGGGGGACCGTGGCGTCAGGCGAGGTCGAGTCGCATGTGGACGTCGGCGCGCGCGTACGGACTCGGGGCCACCTCGTGCGGTTCGAGGTGCCGGAAGCCGAACGCCTCGTACAGGTGGACGGCGCTCGACAGCTGCGCGTTGCTCTCGAGGACGACCCGACGCGCGCCGAGCTCGCGCGCCCGCTCCAGTGCGGCCGCGATGAGGCGGCGGCCGGTGCCGTGCCCCTGGTGGTCGGGGGAGACGGCCATCTTCACGAGCTCGTACTCGCCCGGTGCGGTGGGGGCGAGGCCGACGCAACCGATGACGACGGTCTCGTCACCCTGGGTCAGCCGCGCGACCAGCACCGCGCCGCCGCGCTCGACCACGTGGCCGACCGGGTCGCCGAGGTACCGGCGGTCCTCGTCCTCGAGGGCGAAGAACCGCGTGATCCACGCCTCGTTGAGCATGCGGAACGCCTCGGCGTCGGCCGGCGTGGCGAGGTCGGCGATGGTGACCGTGGCGGTGGGGGTGGTGTCGGGCATGCATCCATGATCATCACTGCGTCCGGTCGCGTCCAATACTCGTTCGCGTTGATCGATACGCTGCGTGCATGGATGTGGACCTCCGGCAGCTCCGGGCCTTCCTCGCCGTCGCCGACGAACTGCACTTCGGACGCGCGGCAGTGGCCCTGCACATGGCGCAGCCAGCGCTGTCGCAGCAGATCCGGCGGACGGAACGGGAGCTCGGCGTCGACCTGTTCGTCCGGACCTCGCGGAGCGTCGCGCTCACCCCTGCCGGCCGTGTGCTGCAGGGCCGTGCCCGGTCGCTGCTCGAGCAGGCCGCGCGAGACCTCGACGAGACGGTGCGGATCGGGCGCGGCGAGGCCGGACGCCTCGACGTCGGGTTCGTCGTGTCGGCGCTGCCCCTCGGTCCGATCGAGCGGGTCCAGGCGTTCCGGGAGCGGTTCCCGCTCGTCCGGGTCGAACTGACCGAGGGCTACACGTCCCACCTCGTGGCTCGGATCCTCCGGGGCGAACTCGACCTCGCGGTGGTCCGTGATCCCGACCCCGAGCCGGGCGTGCGGCTCGTTCCGTTCCGGAGCGAACGGTTCGTCGCCGCCGTCCCGACGACACACCGGTTCGCGGGCCGGTCGAGCGTCGAGGGTCCCGACCTCGTCGACGACCCGTTCGTGTTCTTCCCCGCTGAGGCCGGTGCGCTCGCGACGGAGCGGAACCTCGCACCGGTGACCGCCGGCGGGCGGCGACCCAGGGTGGTACAGGAGGCCACGACGTGGGCGACGGTGCTCCACCTGGTCGGCGCCGGACTCGGTGTGACCGTCGTGCCGGAGAGTGCAGCGCTCGCCGCACCGGCGACCGTGGCGCTCTTGCCGCTCCGGGGCAGCGAGCACCGCAGCGAACTCTCGTGGGCGACGCGGGTGGACGACGGCCGGGAGATCCTGCGGAACTTCATCGCGGCGACGGAGGACGCGGCGACGGACGGGTCGGCCACGGTGTAGGTGCGGGGCGGCGACCGCTCGTCAGGCGAGCGGCAGCACCGGCGCCCGGTGGTGTCCGAGCTCGTCGTCGTGCCAGGGTCGGGCCCCGGCGAGCTCGAGGCCGAGCTGCACGAGCACGAACCGCACGTGCGGTTCGACGTCGGGATCCCAGGATCCCTCGACACCCAGGCCGATCGTGCCGAGCTCGTCGTCGGCCTCGTCGGTGACGGTCAGGCGCCAGCGGCCGCCCCCGTCGTCGGACACGACGGCCCATCGCGCTTCGGTGAATCGGGTCGGCATGCCGTCACCGTACCGGCGACCTCCGACCGTGCGGACGCCCGGGCACTCGCCCCCTCTCCGACACGAGCCCGGGTGGCGCGACGGTGGTCGGAGACGCGAGAATCCGAGGGTGGAGATCCCGCACGGACATCACGAGAAGAGTGCCCTGGCGAGCTTCCTCCGTGCGCGGCGCGCGGCGCTCTCGCCCGAGGACGTCGGGCTGCCCGGAGATCCCCGCCGCCGCGTGACCGGGCTCCGGCGCGAGGAGGTCGCCCGCCTGGCGGGCATCAGCGTCGAGTACTACCGCCGACTGGAGCAGGGCAGCGGGCACCAGATGTCCCTGCAGGTGTGCGCGTCGCTCGCCCGGGCGCTGCGCCTCGACCGTTCGGGTACGGCCTACCTGCAGCGGCTGGCGCTCCCCGGCGCGGAGGCCGTGTACGAGGTCCACCGCGGTGAGGCTCCACCGCCGGACCTCGTCGAGATGATCACGCTCTGGGACCACACCGCGGCGTACATCATCGACCGCAACCAGGACGTCCTCGTCCTCAACGACCTGATGCGTGCCGTCGCTCCCGGGTACATGGAGATCGGCAACAACCTCGGTCTCATGCAGTTCGAGGCGCCGCCCGAGGTCCGGGCGCTGCCGTCGTGGGCCGAGGGGGCGCGGACGACCGTCTCCCGCCTGCGGTACCACGGCAACCCCTCCGACCCGCGCTGGCAGGAGATCGTCGCGCTGCTCCTGGACGACGCGGACTTCGCCGACCTGTGGCGTCGGCACGAGGCGCACCCCATGACGTCCGGTCGCGCTCCGAACTTCTTCCCCGACCACGGCTGGGTCGACCTGCGGTGGCAGGTGCTCGAGGCGCACCCCGGGCTGTACACGCTCGTCTGCTACGGCGCGCCGGGGAGCCTCGGGGAACGGGCGCTCGCCGAGCTGCGAGCCGGTGGCGGAGCCAGGCGAAGCGCCGTCAGCGGCGAGGGCCGACGAGCCGACCGCAGCGCAGACCGCAGCGACGGCCTCGTCGGACCGCCGCGCGACGGCGCGACGACACCGACCGACGGCAGCCGGCTCGCGCGGTACCGAGCCGGGTACTCGCAGGGGCACGACAGCCCGGCACAGCGCCCCTAGCGTCGGTCGCGTCCGCACCGACGAGAGGATGCACCACCATGACATCGCCCACCATCGTGCTCGTCCACGGAGCCTTCGCCGACTCCGCGAGCTTCGCGCCCGTGACCCGGCTGCTGCTCGACCGCGGCTTCACCGTCCGCGTCCCCGCCGTCCCGAACCGGAGCCTGTCGGGCGACGCGGCCACGATCCGTGCCGTCGTCGAGGAGGTCGACGGCCCGGTGCTCCTCGTCGGTCACAGCTACGGCGGGGCCGTCATCACCGTCGCCGGGGTCGCGGAGAACGTCGTCGGCCTCGTGTACGTCGCCGGGTACGCGCTCGAGGAGGGGGAGAGCCTGGCGCAGCTGCAGGGCGGCTTCCCGGACTCGGACCTCGCGCAGAACCTCGTGTACGCGCCGTACCCGGTCGAGGGCGGCGAGCCCGGCACCGACGTGTCGGTCGTCGTCGAGGCGTTCCCGGACGTCTTCGCCGCCGGCATCGACCGGGCGACCGCGGAGGTCCTCGCGGTGTCGCAGCGACCGCTGTCGGCGGTGGCGTTCGGCGAGCCCGCGTCCGTGACGGCCTGGCGCACGAAGCCGGGCTGGGGCATCGTGTCCGCAGCCGACCACACCATCAACCCGGACGTCGAGCGCTTCGGGTACGAGCGCGCGGGACTCCGCTCCGTCGTCGAGCTCGACGCCCCGCACCTCGTGATGCACTCGCACCCCGCCGAGGTCGTCGAGGTCATCACCGACGCCATCGCGCAGCTCGGCTGACCCTCCCGACCACCGGGAGCCCTCGGACCACCCGCAGAGCACGACCGACCGAACAGAGAGCGGAGACACGCATGGCCTTCATCACCACCGACGACGGCGCCGAGATCTACTACAAGGACTGGGGCAGCCACGATGCCCAGCCGATCGTGTTCCACCACGGATGGCCGCTGTCGTCCGACGACTGGGACGCCCAGATGCTCTTCTTCCTGTCGAAGGGCTTCCGGGTCGTCGCGAGCGACCGCCGCGGGCACGGACGCTCCTCGCAGATCGACACCGGCCACGACATGGACCACTACGCGAGCGACGTCTCGGCCGTGGTCGAGCACCTCGACCTGCACGACGCGGTCCACGTCGGCCACTCCACCGGCGGCGGCCAGGTCGCCCGCTACGTCGCGCAGTACGGCCAGCCCCAGGGCCGGGTGGCGAAGGCCGTGCTCGTCGCCGCGGTGCCGCCCCTCATGCTCAAGACCGAGGACAACCCCGAGGGCACGGACATCTCGGTGTTCGACGGCTTCCGCGAGGCCCTCGCCGCGAACCGCGCCGAGTTCTTCCAGGCCGTCGCGTCCGGCCCGTTCTACGGCTACAACCGGCCCGGTGTCGAGGTGTCCGAGCCGGTCGTCGCGAACTGGTGGCGGCAGGGCATGACCGGCAGCGCGCTCGCCCACCTCGAGGGGATCAAGGCGTTCTCGGAGACCGATCAGACCGAGGACCTGCGGGCGATCACCGTGCCCGTGCTCGTCCTCCAGGGCGACGACGACCAGGTGGTGCCGTACCAGGCGGCTTCCGTCAAGCAGGCCGAGCTACTGCAGGACGCGACGCTGAAGATCTACGAGGGGTACCCGCACGGCCTGCTCACGACGCACGCCGACATCCTGAACCGGGACATCCTCGAGTTCATCCAGCAGTGAACGGGGTGGCCGCGTGGTCCGTGCAGCCCAGCGCTGTGCCGACTACGCGGTCTTCGCGACGTCCTCGGTGAAGCTCCGCACGCGACGGAGCAGCGCTTCGCCGCGCATCGCGATCGTCGCCGGCGGGTTGAGGTGCGGGGGCGCGGTGCGGATGAGCATCGAGCAGCCGAGGTCCTCGCAGATGTAGGACCCGATCGTGTTGCCGTTCCGGCCGGACTCCCCGGCGCGCGCGGCGGAGAACAGCCGCACCTGCGTCGCCGGCTGGGGCGAGTGGCAGAACGAGCACATCGCCGCGATGCCCGGCCGCAGCGAGCCGCCGGCGGACCGCACGACGATGCCGACCGGCCGGTCGTCGATCCACGACACGATGTACCCGCGACGGGCGGCCTGCGGGTCCCGCCAGCCGAGGAACTCGCGCTCGTTCCAGAGCATCTCATGCAGCCCCGGGATGGGCAGCTGCTCGAGCTCCTCCGGGGTGGCGTTGACGAACGACGAGCGGATGTCTGCTTCGGTCAGTGGCTTCACGGTGCCGCCACCCTAACCCTCCAGCCTGGAGGCGCGGATCACCCCGAGCGCGCTCGTCCCGTCCGCGACGAGGACGGCCCGACGGACCGCGTCGCGGCCGAGCCGCCTGGCGGCGGCGTCGTCCGCGGCGAACTCGACGAGGACACGCGTCGAGCGCGCCATGGCGCGTGCGCCGGGCACCCACGGGACCGCACGTTCGATCGACTCGGCGACCGCGACCGCGACCGCGTGGTGCTGGGACAGGTGGGCACGTTCGTGGGCGACCACGGCCTCCAGTTCGTCCGTCCGCAGCTGGTCCGCGAGCCCGGTGCTCACGAGCACCCCACCGGCCCGACCGGGGACCGCGCACGCGAGGGCGTGGTCCGCCTCGACCAACGCGACCGGGACACCGGCGATCTCGCGGTGCGGAGCGGCGCCGGAGCGCATCGCCTCGCGCACCGCGTCGTGCTCCGGCCCGGGGCGCACGCGGACCGCGACGACGAACGCGAGCACCGCGACGAGCGCGACCCCGACGTTGAGGCCGTGCGACGGCGAGGCCGCGATGCCGAACGGGTCGGTGAGCGGGCGGTTCGCGAGGACCACGAGGGCGATCCCGGCCACGAAGCCCGCGACGCCGAGCACCACCGCGACGGACCACGACACGAGCGCGGTCCGGGGTCGGTCGATCGTCCACGCGGAGCGGGTGAGGATGCGCGGCGCGAGGACGACGACCGCGAGGGCGAGCGCGATCAGGACGACTCCGGCGACGACCACGGGTGCTGCCGATCAGCCCCGGGAACGGGCGTCGAGGGCGCGGCGGAGGACGTCGAGGTCGTCCGAGGCGAGCGAGCCGGTGAACTGCAGGAGAGCCGCTTCGCGGTCGGTGGCGGCGGCCAGCGCGTTCGACATGAGGGAGGCGGTCTGCTCCTCCCTGCTGTTCGTCGCGCGGAAGGTCAGCGGGGCGTCGTCGTGCTGCTCGCGCTCGACCTGCCCCTTGCGTCCGAGCCGGTCGAGGACCGTGAGCACCGTCGTCAGTGCGGGACGGGGCTCGGGGAACGCGTCGAGCACCTGCCGGGCGGTGAGCCCCTCGGACGCCGACCAGAGGGCGTCGAGCACCGCCTGTTCGAGCTGCCCGCGCGGGCGTGATCGCTGTCCTGCCACCCGAGGATCCTACGACGGACCTTCTACGAGATGTCGAACCGGGAGCACGACACCTGCCGGAAACACGGCGGCGGTATGCTCGACGGCGACAACTGAAGCACGGCCGATCACCCGTCGCGGGAGACGCCGGACCCGGGTTCGCCGGGGTCCTGCACCGAAGGAGCAACGTCCCCGCCAATCTCTCAGGTCCAACACCGCGACGGACAGGCCACTCTGAAAAGCAGGCGCCCCCGACCCCGGTCGGTCCGGCTCCTCGCCCACGGTGAAAGCCGCCGGACCTCACGGGCCGCGGTGAAACTCTCAGGCCCATGACAGAGGGGGAGTTCCCACCCGACGACGGTCGTCGGGTGTCGTCGAGGACGAGAGAACTCCGCCATGCGTTCATCACCGCTCGAGGCCGCGCACGAAGCCGCCGGCGCCACCTTCACCGACTTCGCCGGGTACCGGATGCCGGTCCGCTACTCGTCCGACCTCGCCGAGCACCACGCGGTCCGCAGCGCCGCCGGGGTCTTCGACCTGTCCCACATGGCCGAGGTCGGCGTGACCGGCCCCGACGCCGTCGCGTTCCTCGACCACGCGCTCGCCGGGTCCTTCGGTGCGATGACCGTCGGCCGGGCGAAGTACTCGCTGCTCCTCGGCGAGGACGGCGGGATCCTCGACGACCTCGTCGTGTACCGCACCGAGGAGCACGTGTTCCTGGTGGTCGCCAACGCCGCGAACCGTGCCGTCGCCGTCGACGCCCTGACCGCACGGGCCGACGGGTTCGACGTCGAGGTGTCCGACGACTCCGACACGACGGCCCTCGTGGCGATCCAGGGTCCGGCCGCCGCCGGCACGCTCGACGCCCTCGTGGTCGCCGACCGCCTGCAGCCGGAGACGCCGCTCGACGAGCTCCGCTACTACCGCGTGCTGCACGCGCTGTTCGACGGCGCCGAGGTGCTCGTCGCCCGGACCGGCTACACCGGCGAGGACGGCTTCGAGATCTACAGCGGCACCGAGGTCGCGTCGTCGATCTGGGACGCCCTGCTCGAGACCGGCGCCGACCGTGGGGTCGTCCCGGCCGGCCTCGCGGCCCGCGACACCCTGCGGCTCGAGGCCGGCATGCCCCTCTACGGGCACGAGCTCGGCACCGACGTCCGACCCGCGCAGGCCGGACTCGGCCGGGTCGTCGCGACCGAGGGCGACTTCGTCGGTGCGGCCGGCGTCTCGCCGGCCGAGGGCGCCCGCGTGCTCGTCGGCCTCGTCACCGAGGGCCGTCGCGCACCGCGTGCCGGCTACGACGTGGTGCTCGACGGCGAGGTCGTCGGCACCGTCACCTCGGGTGCGCTGTCCCCGACCCTGGGCCACCCGGTCGCGATGGCCTTCGTCGACCCGGCTGCGCTCGAAGCGGTGTCGTCGGGCGAGCGAGTCCTGCACATCGACGTCCGTGGCACGGCCATCCCCAGCACCGTGACCCCGTTCCCCTTCTACCGCCGTTCCCCGAGAGGCTGAACCCGTGACCGACCAGACCGCACTCCAGTACACCGCCGACCACGAGTGGCTGCTCGTCGAGGGCGACACCGTCACCGTCGGCATCACCGACCACGCCGCCGAACAGCTCGGTGACGTCGTCTTCGTCGAACTCCCCGCCGTCGGCACCGCCACCACCGCGGGCGAGCAGATCGGGGAGATCGAGTCGACCAAGAGCGTCGGCGAGCTCTTCGCCCCGATCGAGGGCGAGGTCGTCGAGGTCAACGACGCCGTCGTCGACGCGCCGGACACCGTCAACCAGGACCCGTTCGGCGCCGGCTGGCTCGTCAAGATCAAGGTGGAGGGGACCTCGTTCCCCGAGGACCTCATGGACCACGACGCGTACCGGGCCTCACTCGCATGAGCGACGTGCAGCAGAACCTCCAGACGTCCTTCGCCGACCGCCACATCGGCACGACGAGCGCCGACCAGCAGGTCATGCTCGACGCCGTCGGCCAGCCGTCCCTCGACGCCCTCGTCCGCACCGCCATCCCGGAGTCGATCCACGCGGCCCCGGTCACCGACTCGGTCATCCCGGCAGCCGTCGGCGAGACCGAAGCGCTGGCGGAGCTCCGTGCGAAGGCCGGACGCAACACCGTCCGCCGCGCGATGATCGGCCTCGGCTACCACGGCACCCACACGCCCGCGGTGATCCAGCGGAACGTGCTCGAGAACCCGAGCTGGTACACGGCCTACACGCCGTACCAGCCCGAGATCTCGCAGGGCCGGCTCGAAGCGCTCATCAACTTCCAGACGATGGTGTCCGACCTCACCGGCATGGCCACCGCCGGCGCGTCCATGCTCGACGAGGGCACCGCCGTGGTCGAGGGAATGCTCCTCGCCCGACGAGCCTCGAAGGTCAAGGGCGACGCGTTCCTCGTCGACGCCGACCTCCTGCCGCAGACCCGTGCGCTCCTCGACCACCGCGCCGACGCCGTGGGCATCACGCTCCGCGTGTTCGACGCCGCCGACGGCCCGACCGACGAGCAGCTCGACGGCGCGTTCGGCGTCGTCCTGCAGTACCCGGGCGCCTCCGGACGCATCGTCGACCCGAGCCGCACCATCGAGCGCGTCCACGCGGGCGGGGGCATCGCGGTCGTCGCCGCGGACCTCCTCGCGATGACGCTCCTCGCCAGCCCGGGCGACCTCGGCGCCGACGTCGCCGTGGGGACGAGCCAGCGCTTCGGTGTGCCCCTCGGCTTCGGCGGGCCGCACGCCGGGTACCTCGCCGTCCGCGCCGGGCTCGAGCGCCAGCTGCCCGGTCGGCTCGTCGGGGTCTCCTTCGACGCCGACGGACAGATGGCCTACCGGCTCAGCCTGCAGACCCGCGAGCAGCACATCCGCCGCGAGAAGGCGACGAGCAACATCTGCACCGCCCAGGTGCTCCTCGCCGTGATGGCGTCGATGTACGCGGTCTACCACGGCCCCGAGGGGCTGCGGTTCATCGCGGACCGGGTGGCGAGGACGACGTCCGCGCTGGCCGACGCCGCGCGCGGTGCGGGGCTCGAGGTCGTGCACGACGCGTGGTTCGACACCCTGACGCTGCGCGCGCCGGGCCGTGCCGCAGCCCTCGTCGAGTCCGCCCACGAGCGGGACTACCTCCTGCACCTCGTCGACGCCGACACCCTCCAGGTGTCCGTCGACGAGACGATCACTCCTGACGACGTGACGGCGCTCGCCGCCGTGTTCGGTGCGGTGGACGCGACCGTCCCCGCGACGGAGACCACTGTGCGGGACGCAGCCACGGGCCTCCCGGCCGGTCTGCTGCGCAGCAGCGAGTACCTCACCCACCCCGTCTTCAGCGCGCACCGCAGCGAGACCCGGATGATGCGGTACCTCAAGCACCTGTCCGACAAGGACTACGCGCTCGACCGCGGCATGATCCCGCTCGGCAGCTGCACGATGAAGCTCAACGCAGCGACCGAGATGGCTGCGGTGACCTGGCCGGAGTTCGCGAACGTGCACCCGTTCGCCCCGGCCGAGGACGTCGCCGGCTACCTGGACATGATCGGCGACCTCGAGTCGTGGCTCGCCGAGGTCACCGGGTACGACACGGTGTCGCTGCAGCCGAACGCCGGCAGCCAGGGCGAGCTCGCCGGCCTCCTCGCGATCCGCGGCTACCACCTGGCGAACGGCGACACCGAGCGCACGGTCTGCCTCATCCCGTCGAGCGCGCACGGCACGAACGCTGCCTCTGCGGTCCTCGCCGGCATGCGGGTCGTCGTCGTGGCGTGCGACGAGGACGGCAACGTCGACCTCGACGACCTCCGGGCGAAGACGGCGCAGCACGGCGACCAGCTCGCCGCGCTGATGATCACGTACCCGTCGACGCACGGCGTCTACGAGCACGACATCACCGACATCACCGCAGCCGTGCACGACGCCGGTGGGCAGGTGTACGTCGACGGCGCGAACCTCAACGCGCTGCTCGGGCACGCCCGCTTCGGTGACTTCGGCGGCGACGTGTCGCACCTCAACCTGCACAAGACGTTCTGCATCCCGCACGGTGGTGGCGGCCCGGGCGTCGGGCCGGTCGCGGCGAAGGCGCACCTCGCGCCGTACCTGCCCGGTCACCCGATGGCGCAGCAGGCCGACCGTCGATCCGGTGCCACCGCTCCGGACGCGGACGGACGCCTCGCGCACGCCGGTGGACCGGTGTCGAGCGCGCCGTACGGCAGCCCGAGCATCCTGCCGATCACGTGGACCTACGTCCGGATGATGGGACTCGAGGGGCTCACCCGCGCGACCGAGGCCGCCGTGCTCGGCGCGAACTACGTCGCCGCGCGGCTCCGCGACGCCTACCCGGTCCTCTACACGGGGCAGGACGGGCTCGTCGCGCACGAGTGCATCCTCGACCTCCGGCCGCTCCGGGACAGCACGGGCATCACCGTGGACGACGTGGCGAAGCGCCTCGTCGACTACGGGTTCCACGCGCCGACGATGTCGTTCCCGGTCGCCGGGACGCTCATGGTCGAGCCGACCGAGAGCGAGGACCTCGCGGAGCTCGACCGGTTCGTCGACGCGATGCTCGCGATCCGAGCCGAGGCCGCCGCCGTCGAGCGGGGGGAGTGGAGCGCGGACGACAACCCGCTCGTGCACGCGCCGCACACCGCCTCGTCCGTGATCGCGGGGGAGTGGACGCACGCCTACACCCGTGAGCAGGCCGTGTACCCGCTGCCGGGCATCAGCACGCGGAAGTACTGGCCGCCGGTGCGCCGCATCGACCAGGCGTACGGCGACCGCAACCTGGTCTGCGCCTGCCCGCCGGTGGAGGCGTTCGCGTAGCGACCTGCGTCGTCGACGCGCGCGGCTGACACACGGGAGGCCCGGGGCGGATCCGCCACGGGCCTCCCGTCCGTCGCTGCAGCGGGTCCACTTGACGCGTCACCGACCATCTGGAGTTCTCGGGCATCCCCTGAACATCCCGAGCAGGCGACCCTCCGACCTGGTCCCGTGGACGGTGTCCGATCGAAACAGAGGAACAGGGGAACCACATGTCGATCACCAACAGCACCACCTCCAGCACCGTCGACGTCGCACCGAAGGGCCGTCGTCGTCGGACCCGGCGAGCATCCGGGATCGTCGCTGCCGGGGCCGCGGCGGTCCTCGCGGTCGGCGTCGCATCGCCTGCCCAGGCTGCGACCGAGACGACGACGCGGGTCACGGCTGCCGGGCAGTACACATCGTCGGTGAGCTATCCGCAGGTCGACGGATCGAGCATCAGCCTCGTCGTGTACTCGAACTGGTCGTCCGTCTCGTCGTCCTCCGCCCGACTCGACTCGGTCCGGGTCTGCGTCGGCACGCTCCCGGGTGGTGCGCCGAACTTCATCTCGCCCACCGTGACGAGCTACCACCCGGACGGCAACCGGGACCACGGAACGAAGGACATCCCGTACGCCGGGTGCAACACCTACTCGGTCGGCCGGACGTTCTCGACGTACTCGGGCGACGTCCGCGGGCAGATCGGCCTCACCTGGGTCGCGCTCCCGTTCGGTGGCGAGGGTGCGCAGTCCGTCTTCGTGCAGTACAACAGCTGACCGACCCGACCCGGCGACCGTCGTTCCGCGACGGTCGGCCAGTGAACACACGGGAGGCCCGTGGCGAGTCCGCCCCGGGCCTCCCGTGTG
>NZ_JBPUGH010000009.1:0-44584 GCF_051548005.1 Curtobacterium flaccumfaciens
CCCACGACGGACTGGCGGCCGGGTGCCAGCTGGCACCGGGCCTCCAGTCAGCAGGAAGTCGCGTCCTAGGACTCGATCTCGCCAGCCGGCTCGGCAGCGCCGGTGAGGACCTCCTCGCGACCCGGCTGACGCCCGGTCTCGAACTGGAACGCACCGTCGTGGAAGTCGACCTTCACGTGGTCGCCGGCGTTGAGCTCACCCTGCAGGATGTGCTCGGACAGCTGGTCCTCGACCTCGTGCTGCATCGCGCGACGCAAGGGGCGAGCACCCAGGGCCGGGTCGAACCCGACCTTGATGAGCTGCTCCTTGGCGGCGAGCGTGAGCTCCACCGTCATGTCGCGGTCGAGCAGGCGGTCCGCCAGACGCTTCACGAACAGGTCCACGATCTGCAGCAGCTCGGACTGCGAGAGCTGCGGGAACACGATCGTGTCGTCGACGCGGTTGAGGAACTCCGGCTTGAAGTGCTTCTTGAGCTCCTCGTTCACCTTCGAGCGCATGCGGTCGTAGCCGACGCCCGAGTCACCCTCGATCTGGAAGCCCACCGGGCCACCCGCGATGCCCTGCGAACCGAGGTTCGTGGTCATGATGATGACGGTGTTCTTGAAGTCGACGACCCGGCCCTGACCGTCGGTGAGACGGCCTTCCTCGAGGACCTGCAGCAGCGAGTTGAAGATGTCCGGGTGGGCCTTCTCGATCTCGTCGAAGAGGACCACGGAGAACGGCTTGCGACGCACCTTCTCGGTGAGCTGGCCGCCCTCCTCGAAGCCGACGAACCCGGGAGGGGCACCGAAGAGTCGCGAGACCGTGTGCTTCTCGCCGAACTCCGACATGTCGAGGGAGATCAGCGCGCCCTCGTCGTCGAAGAGGAACTCGGCGAGCGCCTTGGCGAGCTCGGTCTTCCCGACGCCCGTGGGGCCGGCGAAGATGAACGAGCCCGAGGGACGGTTCGGGTCCTTCAGACCGGCACGGGTGCGGCGGATGGTCTTCGAGAGGGCCGAGATGGCCTCCTCCTGACCGATGACGCGCTCGTGCAGGGCCTTCTCCATGAAGACGAGGCGCGAGGTCTCCTCTTCCGTCAGCTTGAACACCGGGATGCCCGTGGCCTGCGCCAGGACCTCGGCGATGATGCCCTCGTCGACGGTGCCGGACGCGGCGACGTCACCCGCACGCCACTGCTTCTCGAGGCGGAGACGCTCGCCGAGGAGCTTCTTCTCCTCGTCGCGGAGCGACGCGGCCTTCTCGAAGTCCTGCTCCTCGATCGCGGCTTCCTTCGACCCGCGGACCGTCGAGATCTTCTCGTCGAACTCGCGGAGCTCCGGCGGCGCCGACAGGATCGACAGGCGGAGGCGTGCGCCGGCCTCGTCGATCAGGTCGATGGCCTTGTCGGGCAGGAAGCGGTCCTGCACGTAGCGGTCCGCGAGGTTCGCCGCGGCGACGATCGCACCGTCGGTGATGGACACCTTGTGGAACGCCTCGTACTTGTCGCGGAGACCCTTGAGGATGTTGATCGCGTGGGGCAGCGACGGCTCGTTGACCTGCACCGGCTGGAACCGACGCTCGAGTGCGGCGTCCTTCTCGAAGTGCTTGCGGTACTCGTCGAGCGTGGTGGCACCGATGGTCTGGAGCTCACCACGGGCGAGGAGCGGCTTGAGGATCGACGCGGCGTCGATCGCGCCCTCGGCAGCACCGGCACCGACGAGCGTGTGGATCTCGTCGATGAAGACGATGATGTCGCCGCGGGTGCGGATCTCCTTCGTGACCTTCTTGAGGCGCTCCTCGAAGTCACCGCGGTAGCGGGACCCGGCGATGAGCGACCCGAGGTCGAGCGAGTAGAGCTGCTTGTCCTTCAGCGTCTCCGGGACGTCGCCCTTGACGATCGCCTGGGCGAGGCCCTCGACGACCGCGGTCTTGCCGACGCCCGGCTCACCGATCAGGACGGGGTTGTTCTTGGAGCGACGGGAGAGGATCTGCATGACCCGCTCCATCTCCTTCTCGCGCCCGATGACCGGGTCGAGCTTGGCGTCGCGGGCGGCCTGGGTGAGGTTCCGGCCGAACTGGTCGAGGACCTGCGACCCCTGCTGCGCGTTCTGCTGGGTCTCGCCGCCGACGGCGACGGCTTCCTTGCCCTGGTATCCGGACAGGAGCTGGATGACCTGCTGGCGGACGCGGTTGAGGTCCGCGCCGAGCTTGACGAGCACCTGGGCGGCGACGCCCTCGCCCTCGCGGATGAGGCCGAGCAGGATGTGCTCGGTGCCGATGTAGTTGTGGCCGAGCTGCAGCGCCTCGCGCAGGGACAGCTCGAGCACCTTCTTGGCGCGCGGCGTGAACGGGATGTGCCCGGTCGGCTGCTGCTGCCCCTGCCCGATGATGTCCTGGACCTGCTCGCGGACGGCATCGAGCGAGATGCCGAGCGACTCCAGCGCCTTGGCGGCGACGCCCTCGCCCTCGTGGATGAGGCCGAGGAGGATGTGCTCGGTGCCGATGTAGTTGTGGTTGAGCATCTTCGCTTCTTCTTGAGCGAGGACGACAACACGACGGGCTCGGTCGGTGAATCTCTCGAACATGTGCTCTCCCTTGCCGGACCGGAACTGGCCCGGTGACGTACATCGAGACTAACCAGCGGACCCCGAGTGGTCTGCCCCTGTTCGCCGTGGGCGTGACCCCACGTCCGTCCCGCGCACAGGCCCACGTCGGTCCCGCACACGGGCAGGGTCGCGCCCCGCGCGCGGCGCGGCCACGGGACGGCCTGGCGCGCCCCGCTGAGCGGCAATGCGAAGCGTCGTGCGGGGCGCGCCGACCGAGCCTGCGAGGGAGGACGGTGCGGGCCCGGCCCGCGCCTCCCGTCCGGCGGTGGGTCACTCCGTGACCTGCGTGGCTGCTGTCGGGCGGGAGTCGGTACGATCCGGGCATGGAGCAGCCCGTCGTCGGCCTCGTCGTCCACCCGACCAAGAACGTGCAGGAGTCCGTCGAGACCCTGCGTCGCTGGAACGCCTCCGGACGCGGCGAGCTCATCGCCCGACGTGCGGACGCGCAGCGCCTCGGTGGCACGATCGACGTCGTCGACGAGGACGAGTTCACCGACCGGGTCGACATGGTCGTGGCACTCGGCGGCGACGGCACCATGCTCGGGGCGATGCGCCTCGTCGCCAGACGGCCCGTCCCCGTGCTGGGCGTGAACTACGGCAACGTGGGCTTCCTCGTCGAGATCGAGCCACCCGAGCTCGAGGCGGCGCTCGAACGGCTCTCCGCCGGCGAGTACCAGCTCGAGCCGCACCACGCCCTCGAGGCCAAGCTGTCCTGGAGCGGTGCCCGCACGGAGTACCTCGCGTTCAATGACCTCACGGTGGTCCGACGTCCCGGAGCCGGGCAGGTGTCGGCGGACCTCAGCGTGGGCGGCCTCGGGTACGGCTACTACCGGGCGGACGCGATCGTGGCGTCGACGCCGGCGGGTTCGACGGCCTACAACTATGCGGCGGGCGGGCCGGTGCTCTCCCCCGCGCTCTCGGGCTCGGTCGTCACCCCGGTCGCCCCGATGGCCGGCATCGACCGGTCCGTCGTGCTCGCGGCGCGGGAGCGGTACCGGCTCGACATCGCCGAGGGCACGCGGAGCGCGGCGCTCGAGGTGGACGGGCTCGTCGTCGGCGAGGTCGCGACGGGTGCCCAGATCGACGTCCGACTCCGGAAGGACGCGTCGAGCGTGGTGCGGCTCGACGCGGCGCGGCACGGTCGGACCGGGCGTGTGAAGCTCAGCCTGCTCGACCTGCCGGTGCGGCCCGACCAGCTCATCGAGCTCATCCCGCAGGACCTGCGGCAGCGGCTCTCGCACGACCTCGAGCAGTAGGTCGCACACCCTCGGGCACGACCCCGGACGTGCGAGTGGCCCGCCCCGGCACCAGCCGGGACGGGCCTTTCCCATCACCCCACCGGTCCGTCTTCCCACAGAGCGGACCGGTTCCCCGAGCCGGAGCATCCGCCCCGGCCGAAGTCCCTCGCTGACCTCAGTCGGTCAGGTACAGCTGCATGTCCTGCGAGACCGCCTTGGCGAACAGCCGCAGCTTGGCGCGCGACTCCACCCGGCTGACGGCCTGGCGGGTCGTGTGCACGATCTTCGAGATCTCGTCGAGCGTCATCGGCTTGTCGTCGTCGAGGCCGTAGCGCATGCGGATCACGTTCGCCTCGTCGCTCGGCAGCTCGGCCACGATCGACCGGATGTCGCGGTGCAGCAGCGTCGTCTCGGTGAGCTCGTTCGGGCTCGCGGCGTCCTCGTCCTCGATGAAGTCACCGAGCTCGCTGTCGTCGGAGTCGCCGACGACGGTGTGGATCGAGACCGGCTCGTGCGAGCGGCCCTTGAGGTCGAGCAGCTCCTCGACGCTCATGCTCAGCTCCGCCGCGACCTCGTCGGGCATCGGCGCACGACCGAGGTCGACGGTGAGGTCGCGCTCGGTGCGGCTGATCTTGTTGATGAGCTCGACGGTGTGGACCGGGATGCGGATCGTGCGGGCCTTGTCGGCGAGGCCGCGCGAGATGGCCTGACGGATCCACCAGGTGGCGTAGGTCGAGAACTTGTAGCCCTGCGTGAAGTCGAACTTCTCGACCGCGCGGACGAGGCCGAGGTTGCCCTCCTGGATGACGTCCATGAACGGCAGGCCGCGCTGCGAGTACCGCTTCGCGATGCTCACGACGAGGCGGAGGTTCGAGGTGATCATGCGCTCCTTGGCGCGCTCACCGTCGCGGACGAGCCAGCGGAGCTCGCGCTGGAGGTTCTTGTCGAGCCCGGGCTCGGTGTGCAGCTTCTCCTCGGCGAAGAGGCCGACCTCGATGCGGCGGGCGATCTGCGCTTCTTCCTCGGCGGTGAGGAGCGAGAGCCGGCCGATGTGGCGGAGGTAGTCGCCGACCTGGTCGACGGAGGCGCCGCGGACTCCGGCGAGCTGCTCGTCGGCCTCGACCTCGGTGCCGAGGGTGGTCGACTCGACGGTCGCGTCTGCGGTCTTGGCGGCCGCGGCCTTCTTGGTCGTGCTGCGGCGGGTGGTGGCGTTCGTGGTCGGTGCTGCCGTTGCGATCGTCATGTGACGTTCTCCCTGCGTTCGACGGTGATGGGCCTCAGGTGGGGGTGCTGATGAGTAAAGCGGTTGCGAGGTGTACCCCACAAATCGATCTGATCGATTCCCAGGGTTCTCCGTGCTTCACCCTCCGAGACGTCCCCCGCGGGGTACGGCCCTCGAACAGTCACACGCTGCCGGACGCCCGAGAGCAAGGGGATGTCGCCGAGTTTCCGGCGGTACAACGGTGTTTCTTGCACGTTTCGGACCATGTACCCCGGCCGACCGCGTGCTCCGGACACGGAAAAGGGGTACGGCGATCCGGATCGTGGCGATCCGGTCGACGTACCCCGAAAACCGAACGGGAGGTGTTCACCAGGAGGGTTCGAGCCACCCGTCCCGGCGCTTGGAGACCTCCAGGTCGGCATCACGGTCGAACTCGTCGTACTCGCTCTCGATGTCGCCGACGAGGCTGCGACCGGCGGGGAACTGCTGCATGGGCATGCGGACGATGTTCGCCCCGCGGAGCGACCTGCTCGCGACGGGGCGGTGAACGGTGGGTGACGATGCCCGGGCGGTCAGACGTCGACGTCGTCCTCGTCGCCGTCGACCCAGTGCTCGTCGCGTGCGGGGTCGCCGAGCACCGGGTGTCCGAAGGCGTCCTCCGGGTCGAGGTCGGCGGGGTCCGGCGGGACGGTGGTCATGCCGTCAGTGCAGCACCGGCGCGTGAACCGCCGGTGAACGGGGCCGCCGCTCACCAGCTCGACCGCGCGCCAGCTCGGCCGCTGCCGAGGTCAGCCCGTGGCTGCGCGGTTGCTCGGCTACTCGGCCGACGCCGGAGACGGGGCGGGACGGCCGTGCTCGCGCTCGAACCGGGCGCGCTCCTCGGCCTCCACCTTGGCGTAGGCGGCGCGCTCGGTGCGGTCAGCCCGCATGATGGCGCGCATCACGAACCAGAAGATGAGGCCGACGATGACGGTCGGCGTCAGGGCGAAGATGATCCCGGTCACGACTCCATGCGGCACCGGGTCATCATAACTCCGGGATCAGGGAACGACGACGACACGGCCGCGAGCTGCCTCGCACCGTGCGAGTCGCGGCTGGCGCAACTCGCACCGTGCGAGGCACGGCTGGCGCAACTCGCACCGTGCGAGGCACGGCTGGGACGGTGCGAGGTTCTCGACACGGTGCGAGGGCGACGAGCGCGCACCGTGCGCACAACCTCGCACGCTGCGAACGGGAGGCACGGCGCATCGCCGCCACGCGCCTCCCGTCCGGCGTCTCGAACCACGCCGCCGCACCGCACGCGCGGCTCGCACCGTGCGAGGCGCGGTTGAGACGGTGCAAGGTTCTCAACACGGTGCGAGGGCGACAAGCGCGCACCATACGCACAACCTCGCACCGAGCACGACTGGGCGCCCGGCGCCCAGCCGCCCCGCTACTTGACGAGCGGGAACAGGATCGTCTCGCGGATGCCGAGGCCCGTGATGGCCATGAGCAGCCGGTCGATCCCCATGCCCATGCCCCCCGACGGCGGCATCGCGTGCTCGAGGGCCCGCAGGAACTCCTCGTCGACGCGCATCGCCTCCGGGTCGCCGCCGGCAGCGAGCTTCGCCTGCTCGACGAACCGCTCCCGCTGCACGACCGGGTCGACGAGCTCCGAGTACGCCGTCGCGAGCTCGAAGCCGCGGACGTACAGGTCCCACTTCTCGACGATGCCCGGACGCGTGCGGTGCTCCCGGGTCAGCGGCGAGGTGTCGACCGGGAAGTTCATCACGAACGTGGGGCGGTCGAGCGAGTCGATGACGAAGTGCTCCCAGAGCTCCTCGACGTACTTGCCGTGCGTGGCGTGCGCGACCTCGACGCCCTCGGCCTCGGCCAGCGCCTGCAGCTCGGTCAGCGGCGTCTCGGGGCTGATCTCGCGACCGGCCGCTTGGGACAGCGACCCGTACATGTCGATGCGCGGCCACTCGCCACCGAGGTCGTACGTGGTGCCGTCGGCCCAGGTGACCTCGAGCGAGCCGCCGGTGACCGCACGGGCGGCGTTCTGCACGAGCTCCTGGGTGAGGTCGGCCATCTGCTCGTAGTCGCCGTACGCCTGGTAGGCCTCGAGCATCGCGAACTCGGGCGAGTGCGTCGAGTCGGCGCCCTCGTTGCGGAAGTTGCGGTTGACCTCGAACACACGGTCGATGCCGCCGACGACCGCGCGCTTGAGGAAGAGCTCGGGTGCGATGCGGAGGAACAGCTCGGTGTCGAACGCGTTCGAGTGCGTGACGAACGGCCGCGCCGAGGCCCCGCCGTGCTGGGTCTGCAGCATCGGCGTCTCGACCTCGAGGTACTCGTGCGACGCGAACGTCTGCCGGAGCGAAGCCATCACGGCGGCACGGGCACGGACGGTCTTCCGGGCGTCCTCGCGCACGATGAGGTCGAGGTAGCGCTGGCGGACCCGGGTCTCCTCGTTGAGTTCGTTGTGGAGGTTCGGCAGCGGCAGGATCGCCTTCGCCGCGATCGCCCAGTCGTCGACCATGATCGACAGCTCGCCGCGGCGCGACGAGATGACGCGGCCGTGCACGAACACGTGGTCGCCGAGGTCGACGAACTCCTTCCACCGAGCGAGCGACTCGTCGCCCACCTCGGCCAACGACACCATCGCCTGGATGCGTGAGCCGTCGCCGGACTGCAGCGACGCGAAGCAGAGCTTGCCGGTGTTGCGGGAGAACACGATCCGCCCGGCGACACCGACGACGTCCTGCGTCTCCTCGCCGGTCTCCAGCGAGGCGTACTGCGCGCGGACCTCGGGGATCGTCGTGGTGATCGGGAGCGCCGCCGGGTAGGCCTCGATCCCGGCCTCGAGGAGCTTGGACCGCTTGTCGAGCCGGACCTGTCGCTGCTCGCTGGTCTCCTCGGCGGACAGGTCGTCTGCTGCGGCGGCGGTTGCTTCGCTCATGAAGGGTGCGGCTCCGGTGGGGTCGTGGGGGATGCGGAAATGCTACCCGGCGCGGGCGCCGGGCCGGGAACCACCGGCGGGCCGGCCGTGACCGGACGCAGACCCGGACGCGGCCGCGGCCGCGGCCGGTCTACAGCCGCGCCTGGCCGTCGGCCGCGGCGAGCGCGTTGTCGACCGCACTCCGGACCAGGGCGCCGAGCACCCGGCCGGGGTGCTCGACCCCGATGCCGTCGAGGGTCCCGGCGGACTGCTCGACGATCGCGGTGGAGAAGCTCGCGGCCGCCCGGACCGCGTCGGCGTACGCGGGCCGGTCCTGCTCGGCGACGACGAACGGCTCCGCACCCATCTCGACCACGAGCGCCTGCGCGATCGGGAGCACCGGTGCGGGGGCGGTGACCGCGCAGTACGCGTCGCGGAGGCGGGTGAGGTCGACGCTCGTGCCGGTGAAGACCATCGCCGGGTGGATCGCGAGGGGGATGGCGCCCGCCGCGAGTGCCGGACGGAGGACCTCGGTGCCGTGGTCGGGACTCGTGTGCACGACGAGCTGCCCGGGCTGCCAGATCCCGGCGTCCGCGAGCCCCTGCACGAGTCCGCCGAGCTGGTCGTCCGGTACCGCGAGCAGCACGAGTTCGCTCCGTTCGACGAGGTCCGGCGTCGCGAGCACGGGCACCCCGGGGAGCATCGCCTCGGCGCGGTCGCGCCCCGCGTCGGACACCGCGGTCACGCCGACGACGGCGTGCTCCGCGTTCGCGAGCGCCGCTCCGAGGACGGGTCCGACCCGTCCCGCGCCGACGATCCCGACGCCGAGTCGCCCCGCCCTCACCGTGCAGCTCCGGGGGTGGGGACGCCGTCCCAGCCGGGAGGCCCGTCCTGCCCCCGCCAGGCGGGCTGCGGCGTCGAGGTGGTCGGCACGGCGCCGGGGGCGACCCCCTGCGTGTCCGGTCGGTCCGTCCCGGGCGCGAGCCGTGCCTCCCGTTCGCGCCACCGGTGGGAGGTGTCGACCGCAGCGGCCTCGACGGCGCGGTGAGCGGTCTCGGACCACAGCTGCTGCGCGTCGCGCGCGTCCATCGCGCCCAGGCGCGCGCTCACCGGACCCTGCACGGTGTGCACGTGGACCGAGGCGAGCCGCAGGACGCGCTCGAGCGGACCCTGTTCCACCTTGACGCTCTGCACGCGGGGCAGCGGCACGATCACGAGGGACCGCCACACGGCACCGAGCCGGAGCAGCACCGCGCCCTGCACGAAGCGGTACCCGTTGCGGCGGAAGGACAGCGGGCGGAGCCACGCGCCGCGGCGGGGCGAGTGGACGAAGCCGCCACGGTCGCCGGAGGTCGTCAGGCTGTCGTCGACGACGTTCACGGCCTCTGCCGACCCCTCGCGCAACTCGTCCTGCGACGCCCGCGGCCCCGCCACGGCCGTGCCCACGAGTCCGGGGAGGATGATGTCGAGGACCTCGCGGACGTCCTCGGCTCGACCGACGGGCAGCACGATCGACGACGCCTGCTGGTTGGTCGACTGCCCGTTGCCGGCGTTCGTGGCCCGGTTGATGCGGATGTCCCACCAGCCGAACGGCCGCCAGAGCAGCGGCTGCGCGACGCTCACGGCGTGGATGCGACCGGGCGGCAGCGTCTCGTTCGACGTCGACACGAGCCCGAAGCCGATCCGGATGCCGTCCCGGGTCTCCGCGATCGTGTACTGCAGCGACCGCGAGAACTTCCGGACGTAGTAGCCGCCGGCACCGATGACGGTGGGGAACAGCGCGAAGAGGATCCCGTACTCGCCCGTGACCGCGATGCTCACGACGATCGCGACGACGAGCACGACGAGGAACACGGTCGTGGTGGAGAGCAGCATCGACGCGATCAATCGGCCCGGGTGCACCTTCACGACCCGGGTCGCCTGCACGGCGGCGGGGTCGAGCTCGGGCGAGAAGACCTCGTCCAGCCGGTCCTGCAGCACGCCGTACGACTGCCGGCCCGGCCCCTGTCGCTCGTCGTCCTTGGAGCCCGAGGCGAGCACGAGGATGCGCCGACGGAGGTCCTCCGCGGGCTTGGACCCGAGGTACGCGAGCTGCACGTTGGCGTCGTTGCCGGCCTGCGCGATCTCGAGCTTGGCGGTGCCGAACAGCCGCGGGACGACTGGCCGCGAGATGTTGATGCCCTGGATGCGGTCCAGCCTGGCCTTCCGGTGGTTGCGGAAGAGCACGCCCGAACGGACCTCGACGATCTCGCCCGTGACGCGGAACTCGTGCATCCGCCACGACAGGTAGAACAGCCCGATCAGGACCACCAGGAGCACCGCGATGCCGAGCAGCACCCAGCCCACGGCACCGTGCTCGTACACGTAGCGAACCGGGTCGCCGTCGTCGGGCGGGCCACCGCCGGGGATGAAGAACTCGACGAGCTGGTCGCGGAGGCTGTTGAGCACGTAGCCGAGCACGACGATGAGGAAGATACCGCCGCGCAGCAGGGGCGTCAGCGGGTGCAGCCGGTGCCACTCCCCGTCGGTCAGGGGTGCCGCTGCTGCGGCGTTGCCGACCTGGCTCGGCGGGGTCGGCGGCGGAGGTCCGGGGCGGAAGGTCACGACGGGCCCCTCAGAGTCCGGCGCGGCGGGACTCGGCGAGCTCCACGAGGCGGTCGCGGAGGTCGTCGGCGTCGCCCGCGGGGATGCCGGGGATCCGGACGTTCGTCGAGGCGGCGGCGGTGACGAACTTCAGCTCGCTCATGCCGAGCGCCCGGTCGAGCGGGCCGCGCGCGACGTCGACGAGCTGCATGCGACCGTACGGCACGGCCGTGAAGCGCTGCCACATCAGGCCGCGGCGGAAGACGAGGTCGTCGTCCCGGAGCGCGTACCCGATCGAGCGCACACGCCGCGGGGTGAGCACGGCCGTGACGAGCGCGACGATCCCGACGGCGATGCCGATCAGCGTCCACACGGTGCCGGCGGTCCGGTCGAACCCGCCGTTCACGACACCGAGGAGCACGCATCCCGCCGTGACGACGACACCGATGGCCACCGTGGTCCCGAGCTCCGTCCACACGAGCTTCGGGGACACCCGCGTCCAGGTGGTGCCGGTCAGGCCGAGGCCCGGCTCGTCGAGTCGTTCTCTCGGCATCGCGGGCTCCGCTCCCTCAGTTCGTGGCCGCCGAGCCGCCGCGGTGGTCGTCCTGGTCGTCGTCGCCGGGCGGGGCGATGCACATCCGTTCGGCGACCAGGGCACACACCGTCAGGACGACGGCTCCGCCGAGCGCCACGGCGTTCGGCAGGGTCGAGCCTAGCGAAGGGGTCGCGTTCCGGGTCAGGAGGTAGAGGAGCAGGCCGATGCCGAACCCACCGAAGAGCGCGCCGCCGATGCTGGAGGCCTTCGCGAGGACGACCACCCGCGTGGCGTACAGCGGATCGACCGGGCGCTGCCGGAGCGCGCCCTCCTTGGCGTGACGCCGCACGGGACGCGCCATGAGGACGACCGCGACGCCGATGAACGCGAGGGTCAGGCCGAGCGGGACGGACAGCAGGAGCGTCGGTGCGGCGCGCGAGGCGAGGATCGCGTCGACGGCGAAGCCCGCGACGGCGGCGACGACGGCGACGCTGACGAGGACGGAGGCGCGGGTGGGCTTCACGCCGACTCCCCCGGCCTGGAGGCGCGGGTCGGGTCGACCGTGCGGGTCCCGTCGTCCGCGTGACTGACGTCGACGGCCCGGGTCGCGTCGGGCCGCGGGCTCGGGTCGTCGAAGAGGCGCGGCTCGTCGACGCGCTCGGTGTCGTCTCCGAGGGCCGCGAGCAGGTCGGCCACCGCTCCGGCGCCGGGCAGCACGGCGTCCGGGTCGGCATCGGCCCACGGCGCGAGCACGAACGCCCGCTCGGCTGCGCGCGGGTGCGGCACCGTGAGGGTCTCCGTGTCGAGCACGAGGTCGTCGATCGCCACGACGTCGAGGTCGAGCGTCCGGTCGCCCCAGCGCACCTCGCGGGTGCGGCCGTGCTCGTCCTCGATGCCGTGGAGCGCGTCGAGGAGCGCCTGCGGGTCGAGGTCGGTGTCGACGACGACCACGGCGTTCCGGTAGCGCGGCTTCGTCTCGTCCCGCCCGTCGAGCGTCACGGCGACGGACTCGACCTCGCGGCTCGACGCCACCGGCGTCACACCGGGCAGCCCGGCGATCGCGGACGCCGCGGCACGCAGGGTGCTGCCCCGGTCGCCGAGGTTGGCGCCGAGCGCGATGACGGCGCGGCTCACTCTTCTTCCTCGGTACGGGTCTCGTCGCCCTCGGGCAGCGCACCACCTCGGCCCCGGCGGATCGTGATCGACACGTCGGTGAACGGCACCGTGATCGGCGCCTGCGGCTTGTGGACCGTGACCTCGACCGCGAGCGCTGCCCGGTGCGTCAGCACGGCGGCGGCGATGCGCTCGGCCAACGTCTCGATGAGGTCCACCGGTCCGCCCTCGATCTCGGCCACGACCTGCTCGGCCACGACGCCGTAGTGGACCGTGTCCTCGAGGTCGTCGGAGCCGGACGAGACCCGGGCGTCGACCTCGACCGCGACGTCCACGACGAAGTCCTGCCCGTCGGCGCGCTCGTGGTCGAAGACGCCGTGGTTCCCGCGGGCACGGACCCCGGTCAGTCGGATGGTGTCGTTCACGATCGTGCAGCCCTCCAGGCATCCCAGACGTCGAGCACCGCACGCGTCGGTGCGGGGTCGTGCACGCGCACCCCCCACGCGCCGCGTTCGGCGGCGAGCAGGCTGATGGCGGCGGTGGCGAGGTCGCGGTCACGCGGCGGTGCACCGGCAGTGCTGCCGACCCCGTCGAGGAACCGCTTGCGGGAGGCGGCGACGAGCACCGGCAGCCCGATCGAGGCGAAGCGTTCGTAGCCCGCCAGGATCTCCCAGTTCTGCACCCCCTGCTTGGCGAACCCGAGGCCGGGGTCGATGACCACCTGTTCCTCGCGCACCCCCAGGATGATGAGCTCGGCGACCCGGTGCTCGACCTCGCGACGCACCTCTTCGACGGCGTGCGCGTACTCGGCGTTCCGGTACATCCGGTCGCTGTGCCCGCGCCAGTGCATGACGACGAAGCCGGCACCGGTGTCGCGGACGACCCGGGCCATGTCGTCGTCGGCGAGGCCGCCGGAGACGTCGTTGACGATCGCCGCACCCGCCTCGACGGCACGCTCGGCGGTGCTCGCGTTCATGGTGTCGACGCTGACCGCGATCCCCTCGGACACGAGCTCGCGGACGACCGGGATGACGCGGTCCTGCTCGACCTCGACCGGCACGCGGTCGGCGCCCGGGCGGGTGGACTCCCCACCGACGTCGACCAGGTCGGCCCCGGCGGCCACGAGGTCTCGGGCGTGCTGCACGGCGGCGTCGTACGCCTGGTGCAGTCCTCCGTCACTGAACGAGTCCGGGGTGACGTTGAGGATGCCCATGACGCGTGTGCGGTCCTCGGCGGGGTGCTCCGACGCGCGGTCGCGCCGACGGCCGGTCACGATCTCCGGCACCGGTGCGGGTGCTCGGAGGTCGATCGCGACCGTCGGCGGTTCCGCCGCGGCGGCGCGTGCCTCGTGCTCTGCGGCGCGCGCACGGTCCGCCTCGGCGAGGCGACGCGAGCGTCTCGTCGGCAGGTCGGTCATGCCGGCCTACGCGGGGGCGATACCGGGGTTGCCGAACGGGCGACGACGGGGCTTCGACGACGACTCGGTGTCGCTCGGCTCGGCCGCGGTCGAGGCCGCCTTGCCGGGGAACTCGATCGCCGGGAGGTTCGACACCGGCCGCTTGTCGCTCGACAGCCACTGCGGGCGCTCGGGCAGCTTGCGGACGTCCTTGAAGATCTCCACGAGCTCCGGAGCGTCGAGCGTCTCCTTCTCGAGGAGCTCGCCGGCCAGCCGGTCGAGGATGTCGCGGTTGGCGTTGAGCACCTCGTAGGCCTCGTCGTGCGCGGCCTCGAGCAGCGCGCGGGTCTCGGCGTCGACCGTCTCGGCGATGTTCTCCGAGTAGTCACGACCACTGCCACCGCTCATGTCGCGACCGACGAACGGTTCACTCGACCCGGACCCGAGCTTGACGGAACCCACCGCACGGCTCATGCCGTACTCGGTGACCATCTTGCGGGCCGTCGAGGTGGCCTTCTCGATGTCGTTCGACGCACCCGTGGTGGGGTCGTGGAAGACGATCTCCTCGGCCACGCGACCACCCATGGCGTACGTGAGCTGGTCGAGCAGTTCGTTGCGGGTGACGGAGTACTTGTCCTCGAGCGGGAGCACCATCGTGTACCCGAGCGCACGGCCGCGCGGCAGGATCGTGATCTTCGTGACCGGGTCGGTGTGGCGCATCGCCGCAGCCGCGAGGGCGTGTCCACCCTCGTGGTACGCCGTGATGAGCTTCTCCTGGTCCGACATGATGCGCGTGCGGCGCTGCGGGCCGGCCATCACGCGGTCGACGGCCTCGTCGAGGGCCCGGTTGTCGATGAGCTGGGCGTTCGAGCGAGCGGTCAGGAGCGCGGCCTCGTTGAGGACGTTCGCGAGGTCCGCACCGGTGAAGCCCGGCGTCTTGCGGGCGAGCAGCTCGAGGTCGACGCTCGCGGCGAGCGGCTTGCCCTTCGCGTGCACCTCGAGGATCTGCTTGCGACCGTCGAGCGAGGGGGCGTCGACGCCGATCTGCCGGTCGAAGCGGCCCGGACGCAGGAGCGCGGGGTCGAGGACGTCCGGACGGTTCGTCGCCGCGATGAGGATGACGTTGGTCTTGCCGTCGAAGCCGTCCATCTCGACGAGGAGCTGGTTCAGGGTCTGCTCGCGCTCGTCGTTGCCGCCGCCGATGCCGGCGCCGCGGTGACGACCGACGGCGTCGATCTCGTCGATGAAGACGATCGCCGGGGCGTTCTGCTTGGCCTGGTCGAAGAGGTCGCGGACGCGGCTCGCACCGACACCGACGAACATCTCGACGAAGTCCGAACCGGAGATCGAGTAGAACGGCACGCCCGCCTCACCCGCCACGGCACGCGCGAGCAGGGTCTTGCCGGTTCCGGGAGGGCCGTACAGCAGCACACCCTTCGGGATCTTCGCGCCGACCGCCTGGAACTTCGCGGGCTCCTGCAGGAACTCCTTGATCTCGTGGAGCTCCTCGATCGCCTCGTCCGAGCCGGCGACGTCCGCGAAGGAGACCTGCGGGTTCTCCTTGTTGTTCATCTTCGCGCGGGACTTGCCGAACTGCATGACCTTCGAGCCGCCGCCCTGGGCGCTCGAGAGCAGGAACCAGAAGAGCGCGCCGATGATCAGGAACGGCAGGACGATGCCGAGGAGGGAGAGGAACCAGTTCCCCTGCTGCACGCGGTCGGTGTAGCCGTCCGGCAGGTTGGCGTCGTCGACGGCCTTGATGACGTCAGCACCACGCGGCGTCGCGTAGTAGAACTGCTCGGTCGCGCCGTCCTTGAGCTTGAGGTCGACCCGCTGCTCGGTGGAGTTCACGACGACGGACGAGACCTTGTCGTCGGCGAGCTGCTGCAGGCCCTTCTGGGTGTCGATCTGCTGGGTGCCGGCCTGACTGATGACCGCCCACCCGATCCAGATCCCCACGAGCGCGATCAGGATGTAGATGTACGGCCCGCGGAGGATTCGCTTGAAGTCCATGTGATCCGGGCAGGACGCCCGACACCTTTCTCTGCCGAAGTTGCGTGCAGGTCAGCATACGGCCGCGAATCTGTGGCGAGAATGGGTGTCCTCTGCGGGCGAACTCCACGCTCCGCCGGGGTCAGCCGGACGCGCTCAGGAGTACACGTGCGGAGCGAGCACGCCGATGCCCCGCAGGTTGCGGTAGCGCTCGTCGAAGTCGAGGCCGTACCCCACCACGAAGGCGTCCGGGATCTCGAAGCCCGCGTACTTCACGTCCACCTCGACCTTGGCGGCCTCGGGCTTGCGGAGCAGCGCGACGATCTCGACGCTCGCAGCACCTCGGGACTCGAGGTTCTGCTTGAGCCAGGAGAGCGTCAGACCGGAGTCGATGATGTCCTCGACGATGATGACGTCACGGCCGTGCAGGTCGGTGTCGAGGTCCTTGAGGATCCGCACCACGCCGGACGACTTCGTGCCGGAGCCGTACGACGAAACCGCCATCCAGTCCATCCGCGCCTGCATCTTGAGGTGGCGCGAGAAGTCCGCCATGACCATGACGGCGCCCTTCAGCACGCCGACGAGCAGCGGGTCCTTCCCCGCGTAGTCGCGGTCGACCACCGCGGCGAGCTCGGCGAGCTTCTCGTCGATCTGCTCGGGGGTGAAGAGCACTTCGGACAGGTCTGCCTGGACGTCGGAGAGTTCCACCACTGCACTCTAACGGGCGGCGAACAGGACGCGCTCGCCCTCGCGCGACGCCCGTACCCCCGGGAGGTCGATCGGCCCCTGCCCGTGCCAGTCGGTCACGAGCCGGCAGACCTCGAGCGTCTGCAGCCGCGAGAGCGTCACCCCGAACTCGCTCTCGACGGCGAGCCGGACGAGCCGCTGGCGGAGCGCGGGCGGGTTCGCGGCGAGTTCGGGCGCCGAGAGCGAGATTCCCGCCTCGGAGTGCTCGGCGACGTCCTCGGCCATCTCCTCGGCGAAGTGGTCGAGCGCGGCGGAGTCCTCGCGGAGCTGGTCGGCGGTGCGGGCGAGCGCCTCGGGGACGCCGGCCCCGAGCTCCCGCTCGAGCGCGGGCATCAGGGCGTTCCGCACCCGGACGCGCCCGTACGCGGGGTCGTCGTTCTGCGGGTCGTCCCACGGCACCAGACCGGCGGACACGCACGCGGCGCGGGTCGTGTGCCGACGGACGCCGAGGAGCGGACGGCCGTACGCCGGGCCCACCGGGCGCACGGCGAGCGGCGCCATGCCGGAGAGTGCGTCCGGACCGCTCCCGCGCAGGAGCCCGAGCAGGACCGTCTCGGCCTGGTCGTCGAGCGTGTGGCCGAAGAACACCAGGGGTGACCCGACGTCGGAGGCGACCTCCGCGATCGAGGCGTGCCGTGCCTCCCGGGCGGCCCCTTCGGGCCCACCTACGGGACCGACGGCCACCCGACGGACGGTCACCGGGTCGAGTCCCAGCTCCGCACCCTGCCTGGAGGCACGGATCGCCACGTCCGCGGAGCCCGCCTGGAGCGCGTGGTCGACGATCACCGCGCCGGCGCGCAGCGCCTGCTTCGGCGCCACGAAGGCGGTCGCCGCCGCGAGCGCGAGCGAGTCCGCTCCTCCACTCAGGGCAACGAGGACGAGGTCACCGTCGGCGACGATGCGCTCCGCGCGGGCCGTCTCGAGCAGGGTGCGCACCGCACGCCGGGTCTCGGCGGTGGCGGGGTCCAACCGGGGACGCGGAGTGTTCACCCGGTAACGTTAGCCGCGCTTTCCCCCCGCACATCAGACTCAGGAGCGCAACATGGCCGCGTACGACGTCGTCGTCGAGATCCCCAAGGGCAGCCGCAACAAGTACGAGGTCGACCACGAGACCGGTCGCGTGTACCTCGACCGCGTGCTGTTCACCTCGTTCGTGTACCCGACCGACTACGGGTTCTTCGAGAACACCCTCGCGGACGACGGCGACCCCGTGGACGCGCTCCTCCTGCTCGAGTACCCGGTGTTCCCGGGCGTCGGCGTCAAGGTCCGCCCGGTCGGTGTCTTCAAGATGAGCGACGAGGCCGGCAACGACGCGAAGGTCCTCGTGGTCCCCGCGAAGGACCCGCGCTGGCAGCACATCCAGGACATCTCGGACGTCGACGAGCAGACGAAGGCCGAGATCGCGCACTTCTTCGAGCGCTACAAGGACCTCGAGCCGAACAAGTGGGTCAAGGCCGAGGGCTGGGGCGACGCCGCCGAGGCCGAGGCGATCGTGCAGGCCGGCCAGCAGGCCTACGTGCCCGCCGGTCACTGACCGTCCGACACACGAAGGGCCCCGCACTCCTGGTGAGTGCGGGGCCCTTCGTCCGTCCGTTCGTTCGTTTACAGCGAGCCGGTGGGGCGCGCGACGTACGGGAGCAGCTGGTTCGGGAGCCACACGGCGCGCTCGACCACGCCGACGCCGGGGCGTGCGGCCTCGATCATCTGGCCGTTGCCGGTGTAGATCGAGTCGTGGTAACCGCCGCTGGGGGTTCCGTTGTTCGAGTAGAAGAGGATGTCGCCGGGCTGGCGCTGCGAGAGCGGGACGAGTCGGCCGATGGACGCGAAGTAGTTGTACTGCCAGACGACGTTGTGCCCGCCGGTCGCGACACCCTGGGAGCCGTACGCCCCCATCACGAGGCCGGAGCAGTCCCAGGAGTTGGGGCCCGCGGCGCCCCACACGTAGGGGTCGCCGAGCTGAGCCCGCGCGAAGGCGATCGCCCCGGCGGCCCGTGACGGCGAGCTCGGAGCCGGCGTCGGCGTGGGGGTCGGTGTCGGCTTCGGGGACGGACGGCTCGGAGTGCTCGACCCGCCGGACGACGTGCCGCCTCCCGAGGACGAACCGCCACCCGAGGACGAACCGGCACCCGAGGACGAACCGGCACCCGACGACGAACCACCACCGGACGGCGAACCGCCACCCGACGACGAACCGCCACCAGAGGACGAACCAGCGTCCGCGGACGAGCCACCGCCTGCGGGCGCGCCGCCGCCCGAGGACGAGGCGCCGCCGGACGCAGCGCTGCCGCCACCCGAGGACGAGCCGCCCGAGGTCGTCGGCAGAGCCGCTGCCGCCTGCTTCGCCTGCTGGGCGCTCCAGTACGCGGTCTCGGTCGCGAGGCTCGTGCCCTTGAGGAAGGCGAGCTGTTCGAGGACCTGCCCCTGCTGGTCCTGTTCCTTCTGCACGCGCTGCTGCGCCGCGGCGGCGACCGCGTTCGCGTCGTCGAGGGCCCGCTTGGTGGTGGCGGTGGCCGCGGCCAGGGCCTTCGTCGCGGAACGCTGCTGGGCGGCGATCGCGTCGACCGTGTTCTGGTCCGCCTCGGCAGCCGCGAGCACGGTGGCCGAGTGCTGGGACAGGTGCGTCATCGTGCCGACGCGGTACAGCAGGTCCTTCGAGTCCTTCGCGTCCACGAGCATCGCGGTCGAGAGGTCGCCGCCGCCGGTCCGCGCGAGTTCGACGACGAGCGAGGCGACCTGCCCCGCGGACGCCTCCGCCTGCTTCTCGGCTCGCTTCGCCTGCCCCCGCAGTCCGTCGAGCGTCTGCTGGGCCTGCTGCTGCTGCGACGCCGCGAGCGCGTAGATCTGACCGGCCTGCATCTCGCGGACGCCGGCGGAGTCCGCCGCGTCCTGCAGCGTCTCGAGCCGGTCGTTCAGTTCGTCCGCCGTGCGCTGCGCCGCTGCCGCGTCGGACTTCGCCGCCCGCACGTCGTCCCAGCTCGGGGCCGACGGGGCCGCCTGCGCCGGAGCGGCGAGGGCGATCGACAGGCCGATGCCGAGGACGGCGACGACCGCGGTGCAGGTCAGGGACCGGGCGGGCTGCTTCATGGGTCGGGTCAACGCCTCCTGGCGACGCTCGTGCTCATACCGAGATCCCCCGCGCTGCCATGAAGGGGACCGGGTCGGTGGCGGCGCCGCCCACCCGGGTCTCGAAGTGGAGGTGGCACCCGGTCGACCAACCGGTCGAGCCGACCTTCGCGATCTGCTGGCCGGCGCTCACGTGCTGGCCGTACGCGACCATGATCCCGCCGTCGACGATGTGCCCGTAGGCGGTCGAGATGCCGCCGCCGTTGTCCAGGACGACCTCGTTGCCGTACCCGCCGCCGTTGCCCGCGAAGGTCACGATGCCGTCGTGCGCGGCGTAGATCGGGGAGTAGCAGGCGGGCGCGAGGTCGACGCCGGCGTGCAGTGCCGTGGCGTGCGTGTACGGGTCGACGCGCATGCCGAACCCGCTGGTCTGGTAGCCGCCGGCGGGTCGGACCCAACCGGACGAGTTCGGCGCCCCACCGCCCGAGCCTCCCTGGCTCGTCGCGGCCGCGCGGGCGGCGGCACGGGCGGCCTCGGCGGCGATGCGTGCCTGCCGCTTCTTCTCCTCCTCGACCCCCTTGCGGTACTTCGCTTCGACGCCCTGCTGCTTCGTGGTGAGGAGGGTGAGCTGCGCCTCCAGGCGGTCCTCGTTGTCGTTCTGGGCGTCGACGGCGGTCTGGGCCGCGTCCGCGGCGCCCTGCGCCTGCTGCATCTTCGCCTCGGCAGCGTCCGCGAGGGAGCCGAGCGCGCGCTTCGCGACGTCCGCCTTGTCGGCGAGGCCCTGGGCCGTGCCGCGATCCTGCGAGGCCTGCGCGTAGATGCCGTCCGCCTGCTCGCTGAGCTTCGACATCGCCCCGAGCTCGTAGAGCAGGTCTCCGGACTTGCCGGGGTGCGTCAGGAGGTCGGTCGAGACGTCGCTCGAGCTCGCACGACCGAGCTGTGCCGCGAGCTGGCCGGCCTGGGCCTCCGACGCTGCGGCGGTCTTCTTCGCCTCATCCGCCTGGCCCTGGAGCTTCTGCTGCTTGAGCGTCGCCTGGTCGTACTTCGTCTGCGCCGTCTGGTAGGCCGTGCCGGCTGCCTCCGCGGCCTTCTGCTTCGACGCGGCCTCGTCCTTGAGGGTCTCGATCAGCGACTTGATCTCGGAGACCTTGTCCTGTTGCGCCTGCGTGGAGGCCTTGGCCTTCTCCACGTCGTCCCAGCTCGGGTAGCTCGCGGCACTGGCCGGCCCGCTCGGCGTGAGCGCGGCGAGGGTCCCGGCCGTGAGCGCGACGGCGACCGCTGCGGCGACGAGGCGGCTGCGGGAGCGGAGGGAGAACGGTGAGGTCGACATGTGTCTCGATTTCGTAACAGCGCGGCAAGGCTCACGCACGTAACACTGTTAACAGACGCAACAGTAACAACAGGTGTCGCAGCCGGTCACCCCTCGTGTGAGGGGCAGCAGCGTGCGACGACGATGCTCGCACGCGGGCACCGACGGCTCGGATCGGAGCCTGGTGCTCCACGGTGAGTGAATGCCCGCGGACCACCCGCGCCCTCGCGACACGCCGGGGATGCCACGCCGGGGCCGTTCGATTTGTGAAACCCGGGGGGCATCCGTATGCTTGTCCATCGGTAGCGCACTGCACCGCTTGCGGCCCTATCGTTTAGTGGCCTAGGACACCGCCCTTTCACGGCGGCAGCACGGGTTCGAATCCCGTTGGGGTCACTCTTCGTGAGTGAGCAGGCAAGCAGCGCAACACCGAGCAAGACAGCAAGACAGTAATTCAACATGGCCCTGTAGCGCAGTTGGTTAGCGTGCCGCCCTGTCACGGCGGAGGTCGCGGGTTCAAGTCCCGTCAGGGTCGCCACGGCTGGATAGCTCAGTTGGTAGAGCGTTCGACTGAAAATCGAAAGGTCCACGGATCGATGCCGTGTCCAGCCACGGTGAAAGGCCCCCTACTCCGGTAGGGGGCCTTTTCGCGTTCCGGGTGCGTACGCGTCGCCTGTTCGCGTCCGGCGCGGATCGAACCACGTTCCCGACATCGAACCGGGCAGCGGGCCTGGTTCGACGTCGGGAACGTGGTTCGACGCGTCACGCCTCGCGGGTCTTCGGGCTGCTGTCGTTCGTCTTCGCCGGGTCGCGCTCGACCACACCGCCGAGGGCGTCGTCGATCCGTGACATCAGCTCCGCGGGGATCGTGACCCCGGCAGCGCCGGCGTTGTCGTGCACCTGCTCCGGCCGCGACGCGCCGATGATCGCCGATGCCACGTTCTCGTTCTGCAGCACCCACGCCACGGCGAGCTGCGCCATCGACAGGTCCAGCTCGGCGGCGATCGGCTTGAGGTCCTGCACCGCCGTCAGCACCTCGTCGTTCATGAAGCGCTCGATCATCTTCGCGCCGCCCTTGTCGTCCGTGGCACGCGAGCCCTCCGGCAGCGGCTGGCCGGGCTGGTACTTCCCGGTGAGGACGCCCTGTGCGATCGGGGACCAGACGATCTGCGAGATGCCGAGCTCCTTCGACGTCGGGACGACCTCGCCCTCGATGACCCGCCAGAGCGCGGAGTACTGCGGCTGGTTCGAGATGAGCTGGACGCCCAGGTCATCGGCGATCTCGTGTCCGGCGCGGAGCTGCTCCGCCGTCCACTCGCTCACGCCGATGTAGAGCGCCTTGCCCTGCCGCACGACGTCCGCGAACGCCATCATCGTCTCCTCGAGCGGCGTCTCGTGGTCGAAGCGGTGCGCCTGGTAGAGGTCGACGTAGTCGGTCTGCAGCCGTTCGAGCGAGCCGTTGATCGACTCGAGGATGTGCTTGCGGCTCAGGCCGGTGTCGTTGTGCCCCTTGGGTCCGGTCGGCCCGAACACCTTCGTGGCGATCTCGAGGGACTGGCGCCGCTCCCCCTTCAGCGCCTCGCCGAGGACGGTCTCGGCGCCGGTGTTCGCGTAGACGTCGGCGGTGTCGAACGTCGAGATGCCGACGTCGAGCGCTGCCCGGACGCAGGCGATGGCGGCGTCGTTCTCGACCTGGGAGGCGTGGGTCAGCCAGTTGCCGTAGGTGATCTCGGACACCTTGAGGCCCGAGTTGCCGAGGTAGCGGTACTCCATGTGCGTGTCACTCCTGTCGTGGGCCGCGTCGGTGCGGTCCGAACCGTGACGGTAGTCCGACGAGCCCGCACGGCGACCAACAACTGTAGGGTGATGTATCAGCTCGGCGATCGGGGGCAAGACGAAACCCCGGCGATGTGGCTCAGCCAGTGATCGTTCCGGGGTCTTCGCGGACAACGCTATCAGACAGGGGTGTGATGCAGGAAGGCGAGCTCGAGCGCTTGATCACAGCAGAGCGGCTTCGTTCGTACATCGAGCGGACAGGGTCCGCGACCGCTGCGGTACGGCTGTACGAGTGGAACATGCGAGCCGCGGCGTCCGTGATGGAACTCACCGGCGTTGTCGAGGTGATCGCCCGCAACGCTCTCGACCGAGAACTCCGCGCGTGGGCCGACCGGCGCACCGGGGCACCGTGGTTCGACGTTGCTCCGCTCGACGCTCGTGGCCGCGCAGACCTGGCGAACGCTCGAGCACGTGCGAGCCGCGACGGACGTCGCGGCGAAGTCCACGGCCGGGTCATCGCTGAACTCACCTTCGGGTTCTGGCGGTACCTCGTCGAATCGCGGTACCTGACCGCGCTGTGGACGCCCGCGCTCCACCGGGCTTTCCCGCACGGTCCCGCAGACTCCTTGACACGCCAGCGGGAAGTCCGGCGTCGGCTGCAGCAACTGCACTTCGTCCGGAACCGCGCCGCACATCACGAACCGATTCACGCACGCGACCTGCAGCGCGACCACGACTACGCGCTCGAGCTCCTCGGCTGGGTCAGCCCGGTCGCCGCTGAGTGGGCAGCCGACACCACGTCGCTCCGCGCCGTCCTGACCACCCGACCCAGCGGCTGAGGTGCAGGATCGCAGGGGTGCGGCGCAACGCGGTGCCGCGGGGAGCGAAGGAGCATCCATGACCGGAGCGAGTGTCCTGTTCATCGGCGGCAGCGGGGTGATCAGCGCCGCGTGTGTGCGCGAGGCCGTCGAGCAGGGGTTCGACGTGACGGTGCTCAACCGGGGGACCACCGGGGGCAGGCCGATCCCGGAGGGTGTGACGCGCCTCCAAGCCGACGTCTCGGACCGCGCCGCCCTGGCGGACGTGCTCGGCGACCGCCGGTGGGACGTCGTGATCAACTGGATTGCTTTCACCCCCGACCAGGTGCAGGCCGACGTGGAGACCTTCGCCGGGAGGACGCGGCAGTACGTCTTCATCAGCTCGGCGTCGGCGTACCAGACCCCCGCGACGCACCTGCCGATCACGGAGTCGACGCCGCTGAAGAACCCGTACTGGCAGTACTCGCGCGACAAGATCGCGTGCGAGGAACTGCTGATGCAGGCGTACCGCGACCAGGACTTCCCGGTCACGATCATCCGCCCGTCGCACACGTACGACGAGACGAAGCTCCCGCTGACCGGCGGGTGGACCGCGGTCGCGCGCATGCGGGCCGGCAAGCCGGTCATCATCACGGGTGACGGTTCGTCGCTCTGGACGCTGACGAACAGCCGCGACTTCGCGGTCGGGTTCACCGGGCTGCTCGACCGGGCCGAGGCGATCGGCGAGGCCTTCACGATCACGAGCGACGAGGCGCCGACGTGGAACCAGATCGCCGAGGAGATCGCTGTCGCGGCCGGGGTGTCCGACCTGAAGATCGTGCACGTGCCCGCGGACGCGATCAACGCGGTGGACCCGGAGTGGGGCGCGGCGCTCCTCGGCGACAAGGCGAACAGCTCGGTGTTCGACAACAGCAAGGTGCGGTCGCTCGTGCCGTGGTACCGGCCGCGGATCCCCTACCGGCAGGGCGTGCGCGAGGTCATCGCCTGGTACGAGGCGCACCCGGAGGAGCAGGTCGTCGACGAACGGCTCGACGCGCTGATGGACGAGCTCGCGGAGCGCTGGCGGTCTGACCCGGGGCGGTGACGGTGGCGGGGCGGCGGCTGACGACGCGTCGAACCACGAAGGCGACATCGAACCGGGCTGCGGACCTGGTTCGATGTCGCCTTCGCGGTGCAACGTGCGGAGGGCGCGCACCAGGACGACCGGCCGGGAGGCACGGCGCGCGCCCGCCCCGTCAGCTGCGGCCGCGCAGGACCTCGCCGAGCACGTCGACCGCGTGCCGCACCTCGTCGTCGGTGACGACGAGCGGCGGCGCGAAGCGGATCGTCGACCCGTGGGTGTCCTTCACGAGGACGCCGCGGTCGGCCATGTCGTGCGCGATCTCCTTGCCGGTGCCGAGCGCGGGGTCGATGTCGATCCCCGCCCAGAGCCCGGCCACGCGGTGCGTCACGACGCCCTGCCCGACAAGGTCGTCGAGGAGGCCCCGGAGCAGCGGTTCGCCGTCGAGGGCTCGCTGCTGGAACGTGCCCTCACCGAGCATCGCCACGACCTCGGAGCCGACGGCGGCCGCGAGCGGGTTCCCGCCGAAGGTCGAGCCGTGCTCGCCCGGGCGCAGGACACCGAGGACCTCGCGGCGACCGACCACGGCGGACACGGGGACGATCCCGCCGCCGAGTGCCTTGCCGAGGGTGATGAGGTCGGGCGTGACGCCGACGCGTTCCACGGCGAGGGTGTGCCCGGTCCGACCGAGGCCGGACTGGATCTCGTCGGCGACGAACAGCGCGCCGAACTCGTCGCAGATCTCGCGCACCGCGGGCAGGTACGACGCCGGCGGGATGACCACGCCGCCCTCGCCCTGGATCGGCTCGAGCAGCACGGCGACGACGGTCTCGTCCATCGCCGCGCGGAGGGCGTCGGCGTCGCCGTAGGGCACCGTGCGGAACCCGGGCGTGAACGGTCCGAAGTCGTTCCGGGCCGAGGGGTCGTCCGAGAACGACACGATCGTCGTCGTGCGGCCGTGGAAGTTGCCGGACGCGACGATGATCGTGGCTCGGTCGGCCGGGACGCCCTTCACGCGGTAGCCCCAGGCGCGGGAGACCTTGATCGCGGACTCGACGGCCTCGGCACCGGTGTTCATCGGGAGCACCATGTCGGTACCCGTCAGGTCGGCGAGCGCGGCGGCGAACGGCCCGAGCCGGTCGTTCACGAACGCCCGGCTCGTCAGGGTCACCCGGTCGAGCTGGGCACGTGCGGCGTCGAGCAGCCGGGGGTTCCCGTGGCCGAAGTTCACCGCGGAGTACGCGGCGAGTCCGTCGAGGTAGCGCTTGCCGTCGACGTCCGTGACGGTGGCACCGGAACCGGACGCGATGACGACGGGCAGCGGGCTGTAGTTGTGGGCGAGGGAACGGTCCTCGACGGCGAGCGCAGCCGCGGTGGCGGTGCCGGTCGCGGTGGTCATCGCGCGACCGAGTTGCCGGTGCCGACCGGGTGCAGGTCGAGCGTGCAGCACTTCACGCCGCCGCCGCCGAGCAGCAGCTCGGAGAGGTCGACGCCGATCGGGTTGTAGCCCTTCTCACGCAGCTGCTCCGCGAACGTCGTGGCGCGCGACGCGATCACGACGTTGTAGCCGTCCGAGTAGGAGTTCAGCCCGAGGATCGCGGCGTCCTCCTCGGTCGCGATGATCGCGTCCGGGAAGCGCTCGCGCAGGATCGCGAGCGACGCGTCGTCGAAGGCCGACTCGAGGTACGCGATGTTGCTGGTTCCGTCCGAGGAGGGCTCCGGGTCGAGCACGGCGATCGCGGTGTCGAGGTGGTAGAAGTTCGGGTTGATCAGCTTGAGCGTGACGACCTCGCGGCCGTAGATCTTCGCGAGCTCCTCGTGCGAGGTGCTGTCCGAGCGGAAGCCCGTGCCGGCGAAGATCGTGTCGCCGATGAGCAGGAAGTCGCCCTCGCCCTCGTTCGTCTCCTCCGGCTCGGCGACGGTCAGGCCGGCACTGCGGAACCAGTCCATGTACGCGGGACCCTCGGGCTGGCGCTCGGGGTACTGGAACTTCGCGCCGTACGCGACGCCGTCGAGCACGAAGCCGCCGTTGGCCGCGTAGACCATGTCGGGCAGGCCCTCGATCGGCTCGATGTACGAGATGTCGAAGCCGAGCTGCTCGTAGACGTCGACGAGCGACTGCCACTGCTCGACGGCCTTCGACGTGTCGGTCGGCTCCTCCGGGTGCATCCACGGGTTGATCCGGTAGCTGACCGTGTAGTGGGTCGGCTTGCACATGAGGATCGTGCGCTTCGTGGCGACGCGGGCCGGGGTGGCGAGGGATTCGGGAGCGGTGTTCGACATCAGTCCTCCTGGGGGACCGGGGCCCGAGCCTGCCAGGAACCACCACTGGACGAGTTGCAGAGCTCCGGCGAGATGCAGGCTCACTCGCCGTAGCGGACCAGGTCGACGCCACTCGGCAGTCTGGCACAGACAGTCCGCCCGGTGCAGTCACGAGGTGGTCACGGGGTGGCACCCGTTCGGGTGACGCACGTTTCGTGCGCGGGACCCACCTGGCGTGCAAGAAGTCCGCGTAGCATTGGTGCAATGGATTCGCTCGACCACCGCATCCTGGATCAACTCCGGGAGAATGCCCGTGCCGGCTACGGCGACATCGGGTCGGTGGTCGGACTCTCGGCCTCCGCGGTGAAGCGTCGCGTCGACCGGCTCGTCGCCGACGGGGTCATCCAGGGCTTCACGATCAAGGTCGACCCCGCCGTCGAGGACCGCGGCACCGAGGCCTGGGTCGAGCTCTACTGCCGCGGCACCGTCTCCCCCGACGAACTGCGCTCCCTGCTCGACAGCGTGCCCGAGGTGATCGACGCCGGGACGGTCACCGGCAGCGCCGACGCCGTGGTGCACATGCGGTCGCGCGACCTCCCCGCGCTCGAGGAGGCGCTCGACAAGGTGCGCCTCGCGCCGCAGGTCGACCACACGAGGAGCGCCATCGTGCTCTCGAAGCTGGTCACCCGCGAATCCGCCTGAAGCGGGTCGCCCCCGGCGCGTAGGTTCGCCCCTGTGGGACGGAAGACGACAGCCTGGAGGCGCGGCGTGCCTCCAGGACGGTCCGTGACGGCCCGGCGGATGGTCACCGCCGCCAGCGCCGCGTACGCGGCCAACTGCCTCTGGGGCACGGCGGTGGCCGTGCGCCTCATCCGGACGAGGAAGCTCCGGGTCGTGCACCACGGGCTGTTCGTCGTGACCGCGACGCTGACCGGGGTCGCGGCCACCACGCCGGTCTGGACCCGGGACCGCAGCGCGCTGTTCCTGCTGCCTGCGCTCGTGCCGCTGGCCGTCGCTCCGAGGACGAACCCCCGCGCCGGAGCACACTGGAGGGTCGCGGTCGCCGCCGCACCGTCCTACCTGGGGGCGCTGCTCGCGGGCGGACGACGAGAGAGGTGAGCATGGAGCTCTTCGAAGCCATCCGACGCCGACGCACGACCAACGGTGCCTTCCTGCCCGACCCCGTGTCCGAGGAGCACCAGCGGCTGCTGATGGAGCTCGCAGGTCGCGCTCCGTCGCAGCTGAACAGCCAGCCGTGGCGGTTCGTGCTCGTCGAGGAGCGCGAGACCATCGACCGCGTGGCACAGATCAGCGGGTCGTCGATGACGCGGACGATGGCCGAGGGGACGTTCTTCGAGCGGTACAAGCCGTACTTCCGGTTCTCGCAGGCCGAGATGGACGAACGTCGGGACGGGATGCTGTTCGACAAGCTCCCCGGGCCGCTCAAGCCGTTCACGAAGCAGGTGTTCACGAAGCGCGGCCAGCTGCTCATGAACACCCTCCGCGTGCCGCAGACCCTCGGTGAGGAGAACCGGAAGCTCGTCGCCGGGTCGCCGCTGCTCCTCGGGGTGATGCTCGACCGGCACGAGTACCGGAAGGAGGAGCTGTCCGGCTTCTACTCGGTGTTCAGCATGGGTGCGGCGATGGAGAACATCTGGCTCGCCACCACCGAGCTCGGTCTCGGCATCCAGTTCGTGTCGTTCCCGATGGAGACCCCGGGAGCGTGGGAGGAGATCGAGGGGCTGCTCCGGGTCCCGCCGTCGCTGGAGCTCATGGCCGTGTACCGGATCGGGTACCTGCCGCCCGAGCGTCGACGGCCCGCGATCGACTGGACGTCGAGCGAGCGGAAGCGGCCGTCGCAGTACGTCTTCCGGGGCACGTGCGACACCCCGCAGCAGGGGTGGGACGACGTCGCTCCCACCGGCGGAGCGGACCTCCGGTGACCGCGATCTCGTCGGTCGCGCCGCGGTTGCCCGGCCGCCCGTGGATCCAGCAGGACTGGCTCGACGTCGTCTTCGTGCACTGGCGGGTGGACGTCTCCGCGGTCGCCCCGCACCTGCCGGCCGGTGTGCGCCCCGACACGCTCGGAGCGGACGGCGTCGACGACGGCGTGACCACGTGGGTGGGGCTCATCGCGTTCCGGTTCACCGAGACCGCGTTCCCGCCCGTCCGGGTCGGACGTGTCGGCGACTTCGTCGAGGTGAACGTCCGCGTCTACACCGTCGACGACCAGGGCCGGCACGGCGTCGTGTTCCTGTCGCTCGACGCCGGGAAGCTCCTGCCGACCCTCGGAGCCCGGGCCGCGACGGCGCTGCCGTACTGGTGGGCACACGCCGAGTTCCGCCGCCCGGAGCCGGACCGAGCCGCGTACGCGATGCGCCGGCACGGCACCCACACGCGGTCGATGATCGACGTGCGGATCGGCTCGCGGATCGAGGAGCCGACGGCGCTGGAGACCTTCCTCACCGCACGCTGGGGCATGCACGTGCACCGGGCCGGCCGGACGCGCTTCTGGCCGAACGAGCACGAGACGTGGCCGCTGCACCGGGCGTCGATCGTGCACCTGCGGGACGACCTCGTCGCGGCGGCGGGGCTGCCGTTCGCGCTGACGGAGCTCGAGCCGGACTCGGTGCTCTACGCGCCGGGGGTCACGACGCGGTTCGGTCTGGGGCGCTGAGCAGGTCCTCGTCGACTTCGGGGTCGGTGATCCTCGACGCAGCCCGTCGGTCCACGACGGCGGCGACGACGCTGACGGGCACGATCACGATGCCCCAGCCGATCCAGCGCGACGCGCGGGGTTCGTGGACGCCGGGGACGGTCAGCGCCACGACGGCGAACGCGGCCGACGAGCCCGAGGGCGACCGCGCCCACCAGCCCGACCCCGCCGGCGAGGACCGCGGCGGGGAGCGCACCCGGGACGCCGACACGTCGGAGCCAGACCCCGAGCACCACGACCGCGAACGAGCCGATCAGCTGCGCCAGTGGCGGCCCCCACCACTCGACCGGACGGATCGGCGTCCGCCGGAGCCACCGCGGCTCGATCCCCGCAGTCGCGTCCTCGTCTCGGGTCTCCATCCCGCCATCCTGCTCGCCACCGGCGCCCGGGCCCTGAGCTTCTGACCTCTCCGAGCGCCGACCGGGGGACGGCGAACTGGGTGGGGCACGGCACGGGTGTCGGTACAACGGGGTCATGACTCGTGTGGCAGTGGTGACCGGTGGTTCGGCTGGACTCGGACGGGCGACGGTGCGCGAGCTCGCCGCCCGGGGGTGGGACGTCGCGGTCCTCGCCCGCGGGAAGGACGGTGTCGACGCCGCGGTCGCCGAGGTCGAGGCAGCGGGACGCCGGGGGCTGGCGGTGCTGGTGGACGTCTCCGAGCGCGAGGCCCTCGAGGCCGCAGCCGACCGCGTCGAAGCCGAGCTCGGGCCGATCGACCTCTGGGTGAACGACGTGATGGTCGGCGTCTTCGGACGGTTCCTCGACACCGACCCCGACGACTTCGAACGGGCGCTCCACGTCACCTACCTCGGCTGCGTGAACGGCACCCGGGCAGCACTGTCCCGCATGGTCCCGCGCGATCGCGGCCAGGTGATCCAGGTCGGCTCGGCACTGGGCTTCCGCGGGATCCCCCTGCAGGCTGCGTACTGCGGCGCGAAGCACGCGATCGTCGGGTTCACCGAGTCCGTCGTGTCCGAGCTCGAGGAGCAGGGCAGCAAGGTCGCGATCTCGCGGGTCGACATGCCGGCGCTCAACACGATCCAGTTCCAGTGGGTGAAGTCGAAGCTGCCGCACCAGGCGCAGCCGGTCGCGCCGATCTACCAGCCCGAGGTGGGCGCACGGGCGATCGCTGCGACCGCCGAGCGACCCCGCCGTCGCACGTGGGTCGGGGAGTCGACCGTCTACACGATCCTCGGCAACCGCATCAGCGGACGCTTCGCCGACTGGTACGCCGCGAAGACCCTCGTGTCCGGGCAGCAGGCACCGCAGAAGGACGGTGCCGCTCTCGGCGTCAACCTCTACGAGCCGATCCCGGGCGACCACGGTGCGCACGGAGTCTTCGACGACTCGGCGCACGCCTGGTCACCGCAGACCTGGTGGGTCGAGCACCGCCGGCTCGGCAACGGCATCATCGGCGCGGCGCTCGGTCTCGCCGGGGCAGTGGCGCTCACGGCCGGACGCCGGAAGTGAGCACCGTCGAGCCGCTCCGCCTCGCGGTCGGCCTCGGGCACGCGGTCCGACTGGCAACGCGGAGCGGGACGCCGGTGCTCGACGGGGTCCTCGCCGTCCGCCAGACCGTGCAGGCCGCCTTCGTCGGACGGACGGGCTCTGCCGACGCCCATACCGCGAGTGCGCTCGTCGACGTCCTGCACGGGGCGTCGATGGTCCCGGTCGCGGTGCTCGGCGGGCGTCTCCGCGGCTACGCGGCGGTCCAGGTCCTGCTCGCCGCCGTCCTCACCGCGGCGGAGATCTCGGCCGTCGGGAGCGGGCGACGCCGCCGCTGAACCGGCCCGTCGGTCAGGCGACGTGCGCGCGGAACGTGCGCAGTGCCTCCAGGCCGTCCGCGTCGAGACCGGAACGTTCGACGAAGCGGACGACGTCGAACCCGTCCACCGCGGCGCGGAACGCGCTCGCGACGGTCGTGCCGTGCTCCGCGCAGAGCGCCTCGATCTTCCCCTCCGGGAGCGGCACGCCGATCGACTCGTACAACGCCGGCGCGGTCTCGACCGTCACGAGGTAGTCGTCGACGATGGCGGAGGACTCGACGCCGGCGATCGTGAGGAACGCGAGCGCGACGATGCCGGTGCGGTCGCGACCGCCCGCACAGTGGAAGACCACCCCGCCCGGGGGCGCCTCCGCGATCGCGGCGAGTGCGCGGCCGGTGCGCTCGGGCAGTTCCGCGAGGTGCGGCCCGTAGTACAGCGGCGTCCCGACCAGCCCGGTCTCCCAGTAGGCCTCCCAGAACCCCGGGGCGTCGTCGAGCCCGTCGTGGTCGACGACCACCGTCGTGAGCCACTCCGGGCGGGGACCGGTGTCCTTCGCCCGCTCGGACGGTGCACGGAGGTCGACGACGGTCCGGATCCCGGCGTCGTGGAGCGTCCGCCAGCCGTCGGTGGTGACCCGGTCGACGCTCTCCGACCGGAAGACCCTGCCGCGCGGGGTCGTACCGCCGTCGCGGAGCGGGAGGTCGCCGAGGTCGCGGGCGTTGACCAGGCCGTCGACGCGGAGCGTGCGGTCGTCAGACACGGAGCTCCTGGAAGTCGGGGTCGAGGTCGCCGAAGCGGTGTGCGGTGATCGACACCGACTGCTCGCGCAGGAACGGGAGCATCTCGATGACCCCGGACTCGACCACGGGTGCGTCGTGGATCGCGGTGTCGACGCTCATGCCGAGGGCTTCCTCGAGGGCGAGCGGGTCGCCGCCGAGCAGGCGGATGCGGCTCCCGGGGCCGCCGAAGGCCGTGTGGCGCGGCCGGTCGTCCGACTGGGACAGCACCTGGTCGAGGGCGTCCTGCGGCTCCTCGTCGGGGTCGCTCCACCGCTGGTCGAAGACCGCACCGGACGCTGCCCGCGCGAGGAACTCCTCGTCGCTCTCGACCACGTGGTCGACGACGTCGAGCGGGGATCGAGCGGACGCCAGCAGCTGCGTGAGCGGTCCGGGCAGCGGTCGGGACGTGCTCAGCATGAGGTGGGCGCGGGCTGCCGTCGCGGCGGCGAGCACGCGGACGAGGTCACCCGTCGCGGAGTCCTCGGCGTGCCGGACGATCACCGACTGCGGGCGGTAGCGGAGCACGTTGCGCTGCACCACGAGCCCGGAGTCGTCGTGCGATCGGCCGTAGCGCGACTCCCGGGCGCGGACGTCGCTCAGGGCGCCGGCACGCACCTGGTCGAACTCCTCGAAGGAGAGTCCGCTCCGGGCCGCCTCGACGAGCGCCGTGACCCGCGGCGGGAGCCCGTGCAGCTGGATGCTCTTGTGGACGGTGCGCTCGGTGCGCTCCCACCGGCCGAGCGTCGCCACGTACAGGGGGCCGCCGGCCTTCGTGCCGGTGCCGACCGAGGACCGCTTCCAGCCACCGAACGGCTGCCGGCCGACGATCGCACCGGTGATGTCCCGGTTCACGTACAGGTTGCCGGCCTGCACGGTGGCGAGCCAGTCCGCGACCTCGTCGACGTCGAGCGAGTGGATGCCCGCGGTGAGGCCGTGGTCCGTGCCGTTCTGGATCGCCACGGCCTGCTCGACCGTCTCCGCGCGCATGATGCCGAGCACCGGGACGGCGTACTCGGTCTGGTGGAAGTCGCTGCCGGGTCGGACGCCGTCGCGGATCCCTGGCGACCAGAGCCGTCCGGAGTCGTCCAGGGGTGCCGGCTGGACGAGCCAGGACTCCCCCGGGCCGAGCTCGGTCAGCCCGGCGAGCAGCGTGCCGGTCGGCTCGGCGATCAGCGGTCCCACCTCGGCGCTGGGGTCGTCGGGCCACGCCACCCGGAGCGTCCGCGTGGCGTCCACGAGCTGGCGTCGGAAGCGCTCGCTCTCCCCGACGGAGCCGACGAGCACGACGAGGGACGCGGAGGAGCACTTCTGGCCGGCGTGCCCGAACGCCGACTGCACGATGTCCTGCACGGCGAGGTCGAGGTCGGCGCTCGGCGTGACGACGATCGCGTTCTTGCCGCTCGTGCCGGCCGTCAGCGGGAGGCCGGCGCGCCACCACCGGAAGGAGCGGGCGGTGTCGGCGCTACCGGTCAGCAGGACGCGGTCGACGGCCGGGTGCGCGACGAGCTCGCGGCCGAGGGCGTCCTCGTCGAGGTCGACCAGCTGCAGGAGCGAGTGCGGTACCCCGGCGTCCCAGAGCACGTCGGCGAGGAGCGCGCCGCACCGCTTGGCCTCGGGCGCGGGCTTGAGCACGACCCCGCTGCCCGCGGCGAGCGCGGCGAGCACCCCACCGGCGGCGATCGCGACCGGGGAGTTCCACGACGGGACCACCACGGTCAACCGAGGCGGGACGAACCGGGCCCCGTCGCCGTCGAGCGTGGCCAGCTGACGCGCGCTCTCGGCCGAGAAGTGGGCGGCGTCGACGGCGTCGGTGACCTCGGCGTCGGCCTCGCTGAAGGTCTTGCCCGTCTCGGCGGCCATCACCTCGATCAGGTCGGCACGGCGGGTCTCGAGTTCGTGGCCGATCAGGTCGAGGAGCTCGGCACGGTCGGTCGGGTCCTGCCGTCCCCAGTTCACCCCCGCCTGCGCGGTCCGGGCGACGATGCGTTCGAGCGTCGAGCGGTCGACGACCTTCGCGCTCCGGATCGTCTGCGCCCCGAGCTGCGACCGTGGGACGCGTCGCAGGACGTCGAGCGCCCAGGCGCGGTTGGCGGCGATCGACGGGTCGGTGTCGGGGGCGTTCCGGAAGCCGTCGCGGTGCTCGGGCTCGCCGAGCGGTCGACGGCGGTCCTGCGTGCGGTGCGTCGCGGGGACCGGCTCGTCGAGTGCGGCGACGGAGGCCAGGTACCGGCCGTGCTCGCGGTCGAAGACGCTGGCGTCGCGGTCGATGTCGAGGGCGCCGGAGACGAAGTTCTCGGGGCTCGCGGTCTCCTGCAGGCGGCGCACGAGGTAGGCGATCGCGGAGTCGAACTCCTCCGGCTGCACGACGGGCGTGTAGAGCAGGAGCCGGCCGACGTCGGCGCGCACGGCGTCGGCGTGGGCGGACGCCATCCCGAGCAGCATCTCGACGTGGACCGCGTCGATGACACCGCGGCGCTGAGCGAGCACCCAGGCGGTGGCGAGGTCGAAGAGGTTGTGGCCGGCCACACCGACCCGGACGGCTTCGGTGCGCTCGGGCGTCAGCGCGGTGTCGAGCAGCCGGAGGTAGGCGCTGTCGGTCTCGCGCTTGCTGCCCCACGTCGCGAGCGGCCACTCGTGCAGGATCGCGTCGACGTGCTCCGACGCGAGGTTCGCGCCCTTGACGAGCCGGATCGTGATGGGTGCGCCGCCCCGGGCACGGCGCGCCTGCGCCCAGGTCGTCAGGCGGTCGAGGGCTCCGGCGGCGTCGGGCAGGTACGCCTGCAACGCGATCCCGGCCTCGAGCCCGCGGAACTCGTCGCGGTCGAGCAGCGTCGTGAAGACCGCGAGCGTGACGTCGAGGTCGCGGTACTCCTCCGTGTCGAGGGTGATGGACTTCGCCGGGCGCCCCTCGGCGAGCGGAGCGGCGGCGAGCCGGTACAGCGGGACGAGTCGGTCGACCACCCGCTCGACGGTCTGGTCGAACGCCCACGCGGACATCTGCGGCACGACCGAGCGCGCCGTGATCGACACGTGGTCGACGTCGTCACGAGCGAGGAGGTCCATGGTGCCCTGCAGCCTGCGATCGCTCGCTGCGGTTCCGAGGACGGCTCCGCCGAGCGGGGCGACGTCGAGCGTGATGCCCTCGCCGCGGATCTTCGCGAGCGCCGGCCCGAGCTTCGCCGGGGTGGCGTCGATCACCAGGTGCCCGGTCATCCGACGCAGGATCCGGCGCGCGGTCGGGACCACGGCCCACGGCGCCATCGTCGCGAAGCCGCCGCCGAGCGTGACCGCGCCGCGGAGGTGCCAGGCGAGGAACTCGGGGACGTCCTGGCTGAGCTCCTCGAGGTTGCGGGCGGCGACCCGGGGGTCCTCCGGCCGGATCACCCGGTCGACGAAGCCGCGCGTGAAGTCCAGCCCGCGCTCGTCGCGGAGCACCCCCGCCAACCGCGCGGCGCCCGGGTCCGGCTTGGTCCCCGCCGAGGTCGCCAGCCAGCGACGCACGAGGGCCACGGCGTCGTCGGTGCAGTCGGCGATGCGAGGGGTGGGCATGACCCGATCGTATGCGGCGGCACCGACGCCACCTCGGAGCGCGCCGCACGTCACCGGTGAGTCATCCGGACGGATGAACGCGGCGGCGCCGGAGGGTCTGTGCGGATGAAAACCGACGGCGTCGAGGCTCGCCGTGGATACGCTGTCGAGCATGGCGACGCAGGACGACGAGGGGCACGACTGGGTCACGTGGGACACCTACCACGATGCCTGGCGACGGCTGGACCGGGCGCTCGACCACGCCGTGCAGGAGGGTGCCGGCATCTCGATCCCGGAGTTCGAGATCCTCATCGGGCTGCACCGCGACCCGGACCACCGGCTGCGGGTGCGCGACATCGCCGCGGGCATCGGCTGGGAGAAGTCCCGCGTCAGCCACCAGGTCACGCGGATGGTCGTCCGGGGCCTCGTGGAGCGGGCCGACTGCCCCACCGACGGCCGCGGCAGCTGGGTGTCGATGACCCCGGACGGCCGCCGCGCGGTGCTGTCCGGGATCCGTGCGCACACGGCGGCGTTGGAAGACCTGTTCTGGAGGCCCGTGGGGACCGACGCGGGCACGCTGCGGTCCGTCAGCGAGCGCGTCCACACCGCGATCGGTCCGGCGGACGTGGACGCCGAGGCCGGTTAGAGGTCGACGTCCGCGAGGACGCGGTCGTCGCCGCGGAGTCGGACCTGCACGCTCGCGATGTCGGCTCGGGGCACGGTCGTCGAGGCGGACAGCCCGCGGGCGTCCTCCCCCGCCGCCGACCACGAGGCCACCGTCTCCGCCGTTCCGTCGTCACGCACCACCACGAGGTCGTACTGGACGGAGCCGTCGGCCGCCCACGACCTCCCGCCGTACGAGCAGCCCCAGTCGAAGCGCGTGCCCCACGGCTCGCCGCTGACGGCCAGGTCGACGTCGAGGCCACGGGCACCGACCAACGAGTACCGGTCGGCAGCGCTCTGCGAGGCGGCCTGCACGGACCCCGGGTCGATCCGGGCGGTCCCGACCGCGAGCCCTCCGAGCACCGCGGCGAGCACTGCTGCCGCCGCCGTGGCGGTGACCCAGACCCGACGACGGCGCCGACGGCGGCGGACGCGGTGCGCCACGGAGGCGAGGGTGCTCTCGGAACCGGTGTCGGGCCTCCCGTCCGGCTCCGCGATCTCGACCGCCTGGTCGGCCGGCAGCTTCGCGAGCAGACCGGGCAGGCCGACCAGCTCGGCGACGGCGGCCGAGCAGCGGTCGCACGTCTCGAGGTGGCGCTCGTACTCGAGCCGCTCGTCCGCCGGCAGCGAGCCGAGCACGTACGCAGCATCCCAGTCGGCGTAGCGGTCGTCGCTCATCGGGTCACTCCTCGTTCCTGCAGTGCGAGCCGGAGGGCGCGCAGCCCGTAGTGCAGCCGCGACTTGGCGGTGCCCTCCGGGATGTCGTGCCGACGGGCGATCTCCGGCACGGTGTGCCCGAGCCAGTAGGCGTCCACCACGACTCGACGGTGTTCCGGGCTGAGCGACGCGAGCGCGTCCGCGACCACGATCCGGTCGAGGACGGCGTCGGTGCGGTCGGCCTCGGCACGGTCGACGGGGTGCTCGGTGCCGTGCTCGCGTCGGTTCCGTGCCGAGCGGGCGTCGTCCACCACGAGGTTCCGCGCGACCGTGAAGAGCCACGCTCGGACGCTGTCGGGCGTCCGCTCCAGCACGGCCGGTCGCTGCCACGCACGCACCATCGTCTCCTGCACGACGTCCTCGACGGTGTGGCCGTCGCGGGTCAGGTGGCGGACGTACCGGGTGAGCGCGTCGCCGTGCTCACGGTGGAGCGTCGCGAGCAGTTCGTCGGCGGACCGTCCGGTGACCATCACTTCTCCAGGTCGAGGGAGAACTCCACGGAGCCCTTCGGGTCCACCGTGACGAAGCCGAGCGACGGCGCCTGGACGCCGTAGTCCTCGAACGTGATCGGGATGCTGCCGGCGACCTGGACCGTCCCGTCCTCCGCCACGGCGACCTGGGCGTCGGCGGTGACGGGCTGCTCGACGCCGTGCAGGTCCATGGTCCCGGTGAGGGTGACGTCCTGGGTGGAGCCGTCGAGCGCACCGGAGACGTCGACGGGCTTCGTCAGCGTGAACGTCGCCGTGGGGTGCTGGTCGGTCTGCAGGGCGGTGTCGCGGAAGTACTCGTCGCGAGCGGCCTCGGGCGTGCTGATCTTCGCGACCTGGACCGTGACGGTCGCCTTCGTGAGGGAGCCGCCGCTGACCTCGGCGGTGCCCTCGACGTCCTTCGTGCGTCCGACCACGTCCACATCCTGGCCCTGGAGCTTCTCGTGCACCCGGTAGCCCGCGAACGAGTCGCCCGTGGACTTCCAGCTGCCGTCGGCCTCGGAGGCGGAGAGCCTCCCCGTGCCGCCGGACGGTGCGGCGCTGAGCGAGGGGGCGGCTTCGGCCTGCGCGTTGACGGTGTTCGCGTAGATGACCGGGCCGGCGATCGCTGCGGCGGCGCCGACGACCACGACGCCGGAGGCGATGCCGATGATGACCTTGGTGCGTGTGCGGAGTCCCATACCCTTCACGACGAGACAGCCGGACAGATCGTTCACCCGGGCTCGATCGGCGTGTCGGACCGTGCCAGGCTGGCGGTGTGGAACCACACGCACCGATCGTCGTCGCCGTGGCCCGTGACGGGGGTCACCACTTCAGCAAGCCGCTCGTGGACGAGGTCGTGCTCGTCGCCGGGTGGGGCATCGAGGGGGACGCCCACGCCGGCACGACCGTGCAGCACCGCTCCCGCGTCGCGCGGGACCCCTCGCAGCCGAACCTCCGCCAGGTGCACCTGCTGCACGCGGAGCTGTTCGACGAGGTCGCGGGCGCCGGGTTCGAGGTCGCTCCGGGCGACATGGGTGAGAACGTCACCACGCGCGGCATCGACCTGCTCGGGCTGCCGACGGGGACGGTCCTGCACCTCGGCGAGACCGCCAGCGTGCGGGTCACGGGCTTGCGGAACCCGTGCCAGCAGATCAGCGGGTTCGAGCCGGGGCTGCTCAAGGCGGTGCTCGGTCGCGCGGACGACGGGACCGTCGAGCGGAAGGGCGGCGTGATGTCCGTCGTGCTCACGGGCGGGACCGTCCGACCGGGCGATGCGGTGCGGGTGGCGCTGCCCGAGGGGGCGCAGGAGCCGCTGCAGCCCGTGTGAGCGGGTACGGCGCACGGCCCCCGCCTGGCACAGTGGACGCGTGCAGCACCACGGAACCGTCGTCATCGCCGGCTGCGGCGACCTGGGGACCGAAGCCGGTCTCCGCTTCGCCGCCCTCGGCCACCACGTGATCGGCCTGCGGCGGCGCGGCGAACTCCTGCCGTGGCCGCTCGAGGGACGGAGCACGGACCTCCGGAACGAGGTCCCCACGATCCCGGACGACACCACGGTGGTGGTGGTCGCGACGGCCGCGGGCAGCCGGGACGTCGACGAGTACCGCGCGACCTACGTCGACGGGCTGCGGAACGTCCTCGACGGGGTCGACGCCTCCGGTGCCGCGCCACGGATCGTCGTGGTCTCCTCGACCGCGGTGTACGACGTCGACGACGGGAGCGAGGTCACCGAGGTCACCCCGGTCCGCGGTGGGACCCCGACGGCCGCGGTGCTCGTCGAGGCCGAGGAACTCCTCCGACAGCGCGCGCCCGGTGCCGTGCTGCTCCGCCTGTCGGGCGTGTACGGACCCGGTCGCGAGCGGCTCGTCGACCAGGTCCGCTCCGGCAGCGCCCGACTCGCGCCGGGCACGTCACCGCACACGAACCGCATCCACCGGGACGACGCCGCCCGGGCGCTGGTCCACCTCGCGTCGGTCGAGGACCCCGCGCCGACCTACCTCGGGACCGACGACGAGCCGGCACGTCTGGACGAGGTGCTCCGGTTCCTCGCCGCCGAGCTCGGGGTCGACGAACCCGTCCGCGGCGACGGCGACGGGCGGCAGGCCGGCGGGGACAAGCGGCTGTCGAACGCGCTCCTGCGCTCCACGAGCTGGGCACCGCGGTACCCGACCTTCCGTGAGGGGTACCGCGCAGTCCTCGCGGGCGAGGGCACGCGCCACCCCTGACGTGCGGCGGCGCGCCCGCCCCGGCCGAGGACGGACTGGAGGCCCGTGGCGGCGCCGCCACGGGCCTCCAGTCCGTCCGCTGGTCGCGTCAGCGACCCTCAGTGGTGCCGGTGGTCCTGGATCGTCATGCGCGGCCCGAACGACGGCTTCCGGAAGCCCGAGCCCCCGATGAGCCGCACGACCCGCTCCCGGTGACCGCGGTACGGTTCGAGCAACTCGAGCATCCCGTCGTCGTCGACCGGGCCTCCGGTGAGCGCCCACCCGACGAGCGCCGGCACGTGGTAGTCCCCGACACTCGGAGCGTCGGGGTCCCCGTGCGCCCGCTGAGCCGTCTCGGCCGCGGTCCACCTGCCGATGCCGGGCACCGACCGCAGCCGCTCGGACACGATCGCGCCGCCGCGACCGAGGGCCAGGGTCCGCTCGAGCGCCGGCGCCACCCGCATCGCCCGCATGACGGTGGCCGAGCGCCCCGGCTCGATGCCGGCGCGGTGCCACTCCCAGCTCGGGATCGCCGCCCAGCCGGCCGCGGTCGGCTGCACCCACATGTCCGCAGGAGCCGGACCCGGTGCGGGTGTCCCGAAGCGCCGCAGGAGGTACCGCCACGCGCGCCAGGCCTGCCGCGAGGTCACCTTCTGCTCCATGATCGCCGGCACGAGGGCCGCGACGACCGCGTTCGTCCGGAGCAGCCGCAGACCGGGCTGGCGGTGCCGGGCGTCGGCGAGGAACGGGTGCGCGGACACGTCGAGGTCCGACCAGTCGTCACCGCGGCCGAGCATCTCGGGGGCGTGCGTCACGGCCCACTCGGCGCCGTCGCCCCACGCCGAGACGGCGATCGCGTCCGGTCCGGTCCGGCGGACGAGCACCGAGGCCGGTCCCGCGGGCGTCCGGAGCGCGAGCCAGGTGTCCGCACCGACCACCCGGAAGGCGGGGTCTCCGGAGCCGCGCTGCAGGGGTCGGAGCGTCGCGCGGACGTCCACCGCACCAGACGGCCGGTAGACGGTGTCGATCCGTCCGGCCGCGTGGTCGACACCACCGACGGGGACGGCGGACGCAGCGAGGGACACCCCAGGATGGTAATGCGGAACCACCGTCAGTCATGATGGGCGTGTCCCACCACCACCGACGATGGAGTTCCCGTGCGCATCGGCATCCTCACCTCCGGCGGCGACTGCCCCGGCCTCAACGCGGTCATCCGCGCGATCGTGCTCAAGGGCATCGCGATCTACGGTCACGACTTCGTCGGGTTCCGCGACGGCTGGCGCGGCGTGGTCGACGGCGACATCGTGCCGCTCGGACGCAAGGACATCCAGGGCATCGCGAAGCAGGGCGGCACGATCCTCGGCACGAGCCGGACGAACCCGTTCGAGGGCGAGCGCGGCGGCGTGGAGAACATCGAGCGCACGCTGCAGCGGCACGGCATCGACGCCATCGTCGCGATCGGCGGCGAGGGCACCCTGGCCGCCGCGAAGCGCCTCACCGATGCGGGTCTGAAGATCGTCGGCGTCCCGAAGACCGTCGACAACGACCTCGGTGCCACCGACTACACGTTCGGCTTCGACACCGCCGTCGCGATCGCGACCGAGGCCATGGACCGCCTCCGCACGACGGGTGACTCGCACTCGCGCTGCATGGTCGCCGAGGTCATGGGTCGCCACGTCGGTTGGATCGCCCTGCACTCGGGGATGGCGGCCGGGGCGCACGCGATCCTCATCCCCGAGCAGAAGACGAGCATGGAGCAGATCGCGCAGTGGGTGCGCGCCGCGTACGACCGCGGCCGTGCGCCCCTGGTCGTCGTCGCGGAGGGCTTCGTCCCCGACCACGAGGACAACGCGCACACCGAGCGCGGCCTCGACGCGTTCGGGCGGCCGCGGCTCGGCGGGATCGGCGAGCGCCTCGCCCCGCTCATCGAGGAGATGACCGGCATCGAGACCCGTGCCACGACCCTCGGCCACATCCAGCGCGGTGGCACCCCGACGGCGTACGACCGGGTGCTCTCGACCCGACTCGGGCTCGCGGCGATCGACTCGGTCGTCGAGGAGCGGTGGGGCCGCATGGTCGCGCTCAAGGGGACCGACATCGTGCACGTCTCGTTCGACGAGGCGCTCGGCGAGCTGAAGACCGTTCCGCAGGACCGGTACGAAGAAGCCGCCATCATGTTCGGCTGAGTGCCGCGGCTGAGTGCCGCAGGACCGGGCTGCGCCCACCCGGGGCGAAGCCGCCATCATGTTCGGCTGAGTGCCGCAGGACCGGGCTGCGCCCACCCCGTGCGAAGCCGCCATCATGTTCGGCTGACGTCCTGTGGACGTCGCCGCGCGACCCGGCCTGGAGGCACGGGGTAGCGTCCGACAGGTGACCCGCGCCGTCCTCGTCTCCCGTTCCACCCCGCCCGCCGTCACGGAGGTCGACCTCCCGGACCCCGCCGAGGGCGAGGTCCTCGTCGACGTCTCGGCGTCGAGTGTCAACTACAAGGACGGGCTCGCGCTCGCCGGGAACCCGGGTGTCGCACGGGTCGACCCCCTCGTGCCCGGCATCGACGTGGTCGGCACCGTCTCCGCACTCGGACCGGGTGTGCACGGCGTCGCGATCGGCGACCGGGTCACGTGCAACGGGGCCGGCCTGGGCGAGACCCGCCACGGCGGCTGGGCCTCGCACACCGTGGTGCCGGCCGACTCCCTGGTGGTGCTGCCCGACGGCATCGAGGACTCCTTCGCCGCCGCGATCGGAACAGCCGGCTTCACGGCGCAGCTCAGCGTCCTCGCACTCGAACGGGTGGTCGCGCCCGACGACGGGCCAGTGCTCGTGACCGGCGCCTCCGGCGGGGTCGGGACCGTGGCGATCGCCCTGCTCGCGGCCCGGGGGTACTCGGTCACCGCATCGACCGGTCGACCGTCGAACGAGGAGTCGCTCCGACGGCTCGGCGCGAGCGACGTGGTCGACCGGGCCACCCTGTCGGACCTCGGCAAGCCGCTGCAGCGCGCGACGTGGGCGGGAGCGGTGGACAGCGTCGGAGGAGCGACCCTCGCCAACGTGCTCGCGGCCACCCGCTGGGGCGGAGCAGTGACGGCGTGCGGGCTCGCCCAGGACTCCGCACTCCCGACGACCGTGATGCCGTTCATCCTGCGCGCGGTCTCGCTGCTCGGCATCAACTCGGTCGAGGCACCGCACGCACTGCGGCAGCGGGCGTGGGACCGGCTCGCGACCGACCTCGACCCGGCGCTGCTCGCCGACGTCACCCGGACGGTGTCCCTGGCCGCCGCGATCGAGGTCGCCGGCGAGGTCGTCGCGGGACGGGTGCACGGGCGGACGGTCGTCGACGTGACCTCGCCGTGACGTGCAGAATACTGCTACGCCATCATTTCACAAACGTTTGCACATTGACACGTTAGGATTTGAGTACAACACGCCTGATCCGTGAGGAGCACCGATGCCGGTCCCGAAGTCCACCGTCGAGAACTCGCCGCGGAAGCTCCTGCGGGACGTGGTGCTCGAGAAGATGCTCGCCGCGATCCAGGACGGCACGCTCCAGGCCGGTGAGCGCCTGAACGACGACGAGCTGGTGGCGTGGCTCGGCGTGAGTCGCACCCCCATCCGCGAGGCCATCGCGAAGCTCGTCGACTACGGCCTCGTCGAGATGGAGGCAAACCGCTACACGCGCATCGCCTCGCCCACGCTGCAGCAGTTCGACGACACCCTGCAGGTCCTCGGTGGGTTCACCGAGCTCGCCGCACGCTGGGCCGTGCCGAACCTCGACGACGCCGCCGCCGAACAGCTCCTCGACATGCTCGAGGCCCTCCGGAACGCAGCCGCCGCCGAGGACCGATCGGCGATGAACCAGCACGTCGGCGCGATCGTCACGTTCCTCATCGGCGCGACGGACAACGCACTGCTCGTGCAGCTGTCGACGTCGCTCCTGCCGCGCACGAACTTCCTCGCGCTGACGCACCCGACCGGTGTCTTCTGGGACGTCAAGCACTTCATCGATCCGCTCCGGGCAGCGGTGAAGAAGCGTGACGGTGAGGCGGCGGGCGCATCGATCCGATCGCTGACGACGACCGTCGAGGAGCACACCGACCACATCCGCGACGTCGCTCCCACCGAGAGCACACTCGCGCAGCAGGGTCGGAAGAAGCGCTGACGATCGGCCCTCGACGGTGACCGACACGCTCATCCAGGCCACGGGCGTCCGGGTGACGCGATCCGGCCGTGACCTCCTGCACGACGTCGACCTCACCGTCCGGCAGGGGGAACACTGGGCACTGCTCGGGCCGAACGGCGCCGGCAAGTCCACCCTGCTCGCCGTGCTCGGCGCGACCGGGCACCCGACGGCCGGCACCGTCGAGCTGCTCGGACGTCGACTCGGTCGGGTGGACGTCCGGGAACTCCGCGAGCGCATCGGCCACGTCGACCCGCGGCACCGGATGACGTCGCCGCTGACCGTCCTCGAGACCGTCCTGACCGGCATCACCGGCACGACCGACCTCATGCTCCGGTGGAACCCGACGGCCGAGCAGATCGCCGCCGCCGAGCAGCACGTCGCCGACGTCGGCCTCGCGGCACGTCGCGACGCTCAGTGGCCGATGCTGTCCCAGGGCGAACGGGGTCGCGCGCTCATCGCCCGGGCCCTCATGGCCGAACCGCGGCTACTGCTGCTCGACGAACCCGCGACCGGGCTCGACGTCGCCGCGCGCGAGCACCTGCTCGAGACCGTCGATGCGCTGCGGCACCGGCATCCCGACCTCGGCAGCGTGATGGTCACCCACCACCTCGAGGACCTGCCGACCTCGACCTCGCACGCGATGCTGCTCCGCGACGGCCGCGCGGTCGCACAGGGCACCGCGGACGAGGTCATCACGTCGTCAGCGGTGTCCCACGCCTTCGACTTCCCACTCGCCATCGTGCGCACGGAGGGCCGCTGGCACGCACGCCGAGCGGTCTAGGCGATCCGCGCCTCCAGGCCGGCGCCGCGGAACCAGGTTCCGGACACCGCACCGTGCCGTTCCGCGGTGCCCTGTCCGGAACCTGGTTCCGGCGGTCCGAACGCTCCCGGACGCGCCCCCGCCGCTACGCGCGGCCGCCGCCCCCGCGCTACGCCGTGGCCGCC